>CAIVHJ010000427.1 GCA_903905665.1 uncultured Phycisphaerales bacterium | reverse complement strand
GTTCGTACCTTACCCCGTGTGCGCCGTTGGGTCGGTGCGAAACTGATTCTCTATCATGCGCGACTGAGACTTCGGAGGACCGCAGCCTGAGCTTCATACAAAAAGTTGTCGCGCAGGGAGCTCTGATATGACTGCACGCTCCTTTACAGTCGCGTCTCTGACCCGTTTTGCAATGGTACCTGCAATGATCACCGCATCAAAACGCTTACGGCAACGGCAACGGGTGATGATCCGGTGTAAGTTCAATTGACCCCGCATACATCGGCGCCGGGTCTAATTCGTCTGGTGGAATCAGCATGGGTTGCCATTCATCGGCGCCCATGTCCACACGACCACCATACACCCGCATTTCACCGTCGATATCCGTTTCGCCCGCTTCGGGCACAAATGCCGGATCACCAGCATCACGACACGGCGAACGCCGTTGCAAATGATACCCGTCGGCGGCAAACAAAGGATTAGCGTTGATGTTGCCCGTTCCACTCCATCCACCCTGCACGTCACTGAATGATACCGAGACGGATGATGATCCATACAGATAAATCTGTGAACCGTTTGGGGCTGCATTACCCCAGAAAATGCATCCTCCGATTGTGGGCCAGCCGGAGTAGTAGCCGTAGATTCCACCGCCGTCGGTGACGGCGGAATTCCCCGAAATGGTGCATCGAGTGATGTGTGGTTTGCTATTATAGTCGCAGCAGATTCCCGCGCCTCGGTAAGCGGTGTTCCCGAAGATAGTACAATCGGTGATGATTGGGCTGCTATGGTCGCAGTAGATCCCGCCACCGTCGTCGTAGCTGGTGGCGGAATTTCCCGAGATGGTACACCGGGTGATGGCAGGACTTCCGCCATAGCAGTAGATCCCGCCACCGCTGTACCGGGAAGCGGAGTTACCAGAGATGATGCATCGGATGATGGTTGGGCTGCTGTTGTCGCAGTAGATGCCGCCGCCGTGATCAGAAATTCGGCCGTTGATAATTGTGAAACCATCCACGATGGAAGCGTTTGTCTCGCCGCTGTGGAAATAAAATCCTCGCCCGCGCTGCTGGGAGTCGATAGTGCATGCCCCAGCCTCCTCACACCGCAGCGTAAGGGCCTTCCCGTGAAAATCTAAATTCTTGTTGCCCACGCCGGTATAGGTGCCGGGAGCCACCCAGATCGTCGCACCGTTCTCAAATGAGGTATCCAGGGCGGCCTGAATCGTGGGAAAATCTTCCGGAATATGAGTCTCGACACACTCATCGGGAATACTATTGTGATTGACATCCTGACTGGTACCGTCAGCGATGTCACAATGATCGGCGACGCCGTTGCCGTTGCAGTCCGAAAATTCACACTCTTCCGGGATGCCGTTGCCGTTGCAGTCCAGACTCGTGCCGTTTGCGATGTCGCAGGAATCGGGTACGTCGTTGTGGTTGCAGTCGGTTTCCAAACTAATACATTCATCCGGAATCCCGTTGTGATTGCAGTCTTGACTGGTTCCATCTGCGATGTCACAGGAATCTGGGACATCGTTGTTGTTGCAGTCGGGTTCGCATTCGTCGGGGATTTCGTTGCCATTGCAGTCTTGGCTTGTTCCGTCAGCAAGGTCGCAGGAATCAGGAATCCCGTTGTGGTTGCAATCGCTGCTTGTGCCATCGTAAATATCACATTCATCCCGCATGCCGTTGCCGTTGCAATCAGCGAAAGGTATACAACTGTCGGGGACAAAATCCCGATTGCAATCATCAGGTGACGGCGGAAGGATGGTGATGCCGCCTGAGACATTCATTCCCGGATCGCGTACGGCGGTTCGTTCATATAATCCCGTTTCCCCGTCGTACCGAAAGACGCGATACGCATTGATATCGTAACGAAGCCCGGAAATGTACAAATCGCCGTCGATACCCCAACTCATGCCCTGTATCATTCTTAATGGATTACTGCTGGAAACAGGGAAATATCCAATGTAGGCACCGCTGGTAATATCAAACTCCTTGACGGCGCTATAACAGGTCGCCAGAAGATGTCCATTATGTCGAAAGGCCAAAGCACCATACTGCCCAGTCGCATATTGGCGAATGAACTGCCCATTCTGACCGTTGTATTCCAGAACCTTACTGGGACTGCTCACGAACAAATTGCCGTTGGGACCCCATGCGAGGTTGTAGGGTTGCGACAATCCCCCGGTTCCTGCGGAGATAAACTCACCCTGACAGGAACCACTGCTCAGATCATACTGGAAGATACTATTGTTGGCTCGCCCGCTGACGTAAAGCATTCCACTGGGTCCGATGGCCAACCCTGTCGGATACACTGGACCGTCGGTACAAGATGAAAGATCGCGGAGGTACTGACCGTTCGAATCAAACTCCACAACGCGATTATCACCGCTGCTCGTTACAAGAATATGACGATTGTTGTCAACCACCACATCGTAAGGCTGATTCAGATACCCTGTCCCGAAAGAACCGAGAACCGCTCCGCTGGAGGGGTGGTACAGGCGGATCTGATTGGTGTTCCTGCTCACAGCCAAAAACATTCCGGGTCGTCCCAGATCCTCCCAGTCCCACACCCCATTACCGTTGCAATCTTCGCATTGGTCAATGATTCCATTTCGGTCGATATCCAAACTTGGATTGTTTTGGATATCGTAGAAATCGAACACGCCGTTATGATTACAATCTGTCTCACATTCATCGGGCAAACCGTTATTGTTGAAATCCCGACTGGTTCCCTGTGCAATATCACAATCGTCGGGTACCTCATTGTTGTTACAGTCCCGTTCGCATTCGTCGGGGAGTTGATTTCCATTGCAGTCCTGGCTGGTGCCTTCGGCAAGATCCTGCGTGTCGGGTATTCCGTTGTGGTTGCAATCCGGCGGATTGTAGCCCACTGCAATAGCAGAATTGCCGACATAGGAACATCCGTACTGAATACGCATGTATCCATTCTCACCCCAACTGGGTCCCCATGAATTCCGCATAATCCATACCCCGTGTTCCTGACCATTGGCGTCTAGGGCATGATCATCCCAGCCCACCAAAACGACAGCATGGTCGAGCGACGAGGAATTGTGGTTATAAATCCCGCCGGTATAAGCTTGAAAAACATTATCCGCTGCCACGCCTACCGACACCGGGCCGTAGGTCATGATGGCTTGCTTAATATTGGGCACAGATCCCAGAGATTCATTCCCCACCATAGAATATGAGTCAATGCAATAGGGAGCTGAATATGGATGATTGCAGGGGAGATTCAATGCCGCATAGGGAAAATCCGATTCAAGAACACCCCCGTGATATCCGCACAGGAAACTGTAAATTGCAAATTCAAGATAACCTCCATTGCAGGTACCGGCTCCACTACAGCTCACCAGCCATTGTTCGGATAAATCCGCCGGGATTCCCTCTTTGATCAGAATGTTACTTTCCAGAGGGCCGACCGCGGAAAATGCCCAGCAACTGCCGCATCCTCCCTGGTTTCTGATGGGAGTTGTCCCCCGCAGAATCCGCCAATCATAGGCTGGTGGAAGGGTGCGCGGCATCTCAAGAGTCACCACGTTCTGAGCATTCTTTTCCTGATCTGGTGGAATGATCAAACCGGTGATTTGCTCCAGAGGATAATCGGTCGCTTCGTTGGGACCCACAGTGAATGTCCAGTTTTCACGTCGGGCTTGTTCCTGAAGAGCGGTAATATCAGCCGAACTAAGTCCGACATGTGTGATCGGAAGGGACGGAGTTGATTCCTGGAGTTGATCATTCGTCGCCGTCTGTTCAATCGGCGCAACAATTGATTTTGGCGATTGCGCCCCCAGCGGGGGACTCAGAGCGGCGACCCAGAACATCAGACCCAACATGGACCATACTTCTTTGCGTTTCATGGCTTGTGCCTCCTAAAATGGAGCCTTTCTGACTGTCCGAGAAATCCCATTGATTTCCATCCATCTATAAAGGCGCAAAAGAAAGCCAAAACAGCTCAAATTTTTTGAAAATATTTTACGCGACGTATCTCATTGAAAACAAAAGACTTGCGAGATTTCCGCTCAACTCAATAAAATAAAAACTGACCCCGGTTCGATCCGAAGCGTGAATCCACGAGGAAGTTATGACCAATGGGATGCATCGGATTCGTCCCGACAGCGAAGATCAGGATGAGGTTTCGCCCTGTTGTTACTAACCTGTGGATATTCAGCAGGTTACATCTGGTGAACTTTCGCACTTTTAGCTGCTGATTAAGCGGTCCGTTCCCGGGCGGGCAGCAGGAATTCGGAAATTTTGTAATGTACGGTTCCTTTTCCGAACATCGAAATAATTCTTTCCCGCCACAACACCCGTCGCAAGGCGGTCAACGCGTCGGCGAAACTCGGACGCGACTTGGCCACGTACCAGGGCGGACGCAAGAGCAAGGGGATCAGCAAACCCAGCGGTTCTTCACCCCACGGCGGTGTGACTTGCAGGGTCAGCACCACCAGATTCAAGCCCCAGCCGTGAACCACCTGGGTCGCCGTCGAACGCACCGCATCGCGCCAGAAACCGACGCCGTCCATCTTGCGGCCACAGTGATGAAACACCGTGTCGTCCAGATCGAGCGGTATCACGCCACTGGGATAAAATACTTTGACCAGCAGCCGAGCCAACCGTTCCCACAACCGCATCGGGTTCCAACTCGCCCGCGAGAAAAACCGATGATAAATGTCGTGCGAATGCAAACCGCCCACATCGGCGAAGGGATATGATGCCGATAAGGGTCCGGCGAGCGGTGCACAAAATCCAACCGGTTGCCAAGCGAAGAAAAATCTGGGCGGTAGGCTGAGTAAAAACAGGAAAACATGGTTGAACCAGAGCGTTCCATGCC
>CAIVHJ010000426.1 GCA_903905665.1 uncultured Phycisphaerales bacterium | reverse complement strand
GTGGACGTATTTGGAAACTACGACCAGGAGCCGCAACGCCGCAGACAGACTCACTCCACCGCAACCCGGAGGGACGGCACCATCCGCGGCGCATCCCTGTGTCGCTCGTCGTCACCAATGTTTCCAAAATTTGCTCCTCCTCGCTCCTTGGGCTGCTGACGGCTGGTGCCGTCGCGGCCATGCGGATTATTCGGATAGGCTCTTAATGCTTTTCGCGGCTCTTGTGATCCGACTTCCGGTTTGACCATTCCATCGCTCAGGGGTATGCTAAAAGGCAATCTTATAATGGCTTTGTGACAGGTGGCAGGCTTTGTGGCACCGGCTTCCAGCCGGTGGACCACACGTAACTTTTTGGCAGGATGTATCTATGTCGCTACAACTTACAGGCGATTTGGTGGTCCGCAATCAGCGATTCGCCGTCGTCAGCAGTCGGTTCAACGAATTCATCACCAAACGGCTTCACGAAGCCGCGATCGACACGCTCAAACGGCACGGTTGCTCCGAAGACAACATCACCGAAATCTGGATTCCCGGTTCGTTCGAGTTGCCGCTTGTGGCCCAGAAACTCGCGGAGACCGGCAAATACGACGCCATCATCGCTTTGTCGTGCCTCATCCGAGGCGCTACACCCCATTTCGAACTCATCGCCGCCGAGGTCACCAAAGGTCTGACGCAGGTCATGCTCGAGCACGGAATTCCGATCGGTTTCGGCGTCCTGACGACCAACACCATCGAACAGGCCATCGAACGGGGCGGGACCAAATCCGGCAACAAAGGCGAAACCGCCGCGCTGGCCGCTCTTGAAATGGTCAATCTCGTCGCCCAGATCGACAAAAAAACAAAACATTGATCCACCGATCCTTCGTCGTGTGGATGCAGCATAACCCACACCCATAACCCCCCTCCCTTGCAGGGAGGGGTTTGGGGAGGGTCGAGATTCCAGGCTTGTCCTGTTCGATCCGCCTTTTTTTCCTGCGAAAACTCTTCGTCGGAGTAAACCAACCATGGATCATCTTCTTCAGACGCCGTTGTTTTTGTTGTTTGGAATCATCGCTGCGGGAATGGCCGTGGGTGCGATTCGGATTTACGGAGTGTCGCTCGGAGCAGCGGGCGTGTTCTTCGTGGCGCTGGTGATGGGTCACTTTCAATATAAGCTTCCGGCGGAAGTGACCGAACTCGGACTGGTGCTGTTCGTCTATGCCGTGGGTCTGCAAGCCGGTCCCCGGTTCATTGGAATCCTGCGATCGCAGGGGTTGGCGTTTGTGACAATCGGTCTGGCCTCGACGCTGCTGGGCGCCGGGGTGACGCTGATCCTGGCCAAAGTGCTGGGACTTTCTCCTCACATGGCGGCGGGGATTTATGCGGGCGCCACGACATGCACGCCGGCACTGGCCGCCGCGCTGGAAACGGTGACGCGATTTCTGCCTCAGGAATCCTCCGTGACTTCGGTGGGATACGGAGCAGCCTATCCGTTCAGCATTGTGGCGGTCGTGCTGATCGTCCAGTTGCTTCCCCGCTGGTTGCACACTCAGCCGAAACAAGCGGCCGAACGTTACCAGGCCGAAGAAGCCGATAAATATCCTCCGCTCGAAGAATGCGCCTTTCACGTGGACAACCCCAACTGCGGGGGCAAGACAATCGACGAACTGCAATCGCTGCACATGGCGAACGTCGTGATTTGTCGCGTGAAGCAAGGCGGCAAAATCCGCTCCGCGCGGCCCGACACGGTCCTGAACGTCGGCGACATCGTTCTGGCGGTGGGTGCTCCGGACGAACTCGCCAAACTCGAAACCCTGCTGGGAGACGTGTCCGCCGAACCCATGTACGATCCCACCGGGAACGTTTCCAGCCAGCAGATCGTCGTGTCGCGGCGCGGAGTATTCTGGAAGACGCTCGGGGAGTTGTGCCTGTGGGAACGATTCGGCGTTTTGGTTACGCGAGTCATTCGTGATCGAATGGAATTCACCCCTCGCGGCAACCTCACGCTGGAACCGGGCGATGTGCTTCGCACGGTCGGTCCGCGAAAGGACCTCGAAGCGGTGGCGGCGATTCTGGGTCGTGAGGAACGTGCGCTGGACGAAACGAGTCTGGTTCCGTTTGCCGCCGGTCTCGCGCTGGGGGCGGTGGTCGGACAGATTCCGATTCCCCTTCCGGGAGGTCTGGAAATCCGCCTCGGACTGGGCGGAGGCGCATTTCTTGTGGCGCTGCTGCTGGGCCATCTGGGGACGATCGGTCCGTTGCGGATGTACGTGCCCGGAGCCGCCAAACATTTCGCTCGCGATCTGGGACTGGCGATTTTCCTCGCCGGCGCGGGGACCGGCGCGGGCGCGAGATTCGTTCCGATCGTGCAGGAAACCGGTCTAAAACTTCTGCTCGCAGGAGCCGTCGTTACGCTGGTCACGTCGCTTTTTGCTCTGGTCGTGATGCTTCGTTTGTTTCGATGGAACATGCTGTACGGCGCGGGGGCGATGTGTGCGTGCATGACCAATCCGCCGGGATTGGCCGCCGCAACGGGATTGGCTGAGAGCGATGCCGCCGCCGTGGGATTCGCCAGTGTGTACCCCGTCGCGCTGATCGCCAAGATCATCTGGGCGCCGCTGATCTTTTTGATGCTTCGGTGAATCCCTCGTCCAGAATCAGACGCTCGGAATCACCGCGCACGATCTCACCAATGACCCGGGCTGGAACGCGGGATCGCCGCATCTCGGCGAGCACCTGTGGCGCATCTTGCGATCGGCAGACCAGCACCATCCCGATTCCCATATTGAAGACATCATACATCTGTTTTTCTGATACTCCGAGCGACTGAATGACACGAAAGATCGGCGGGATTTTCCAGCTTTCTTTTCGGATAACCGCCTGACAACCTTTCGGGAGAATTCGCGGGACGTTTCCCGGAAGTCCGCTCCCCGTAATGTGCGCCAGTCCTCGGATGATGGCGGGATGTTTTTGCAGCAGCGACAGAATCGGCCGGACGTAAATACGGGTGGGACGGAGCAATTCCTGACCCAGCGTTCCGCGTAGTCCTTGAATTCGATTGTTGAATCGGTAACGGTTTTTTTCAAAAAAAACGTGTCGGACAAGCGAATAACCGTTGGAATGAATACCCGAAGACGCCAGTCCGATCAGGACATCGCCGGGGCGGATGGAACGTCCGGTGATCAGGTGTTTTCGCTCGACGACGCCGACAGCGAACCCGGCCAGATCGAATTCGTCGGGTTTGTAGAGATCGGGCATTTCGGCGGTTTCGCCCCCCAGCAGCACGCAATCCGCCTGACGACAACCGCGTGCGACGCTTGCGACGATGGCCGCCGTACGAGGCGGAATGTTTTTGTGAGCCGCAACGTAATCAAGGAAAAACAGCGGCCGAGCACCGCAGGTGATCATGTCGTTGACGCTCATTGCCACCAGGTCAGTACCGATCGTATCCAATCGGTTCATCTGCGCCGCCAACAACACCTTGGTCCCCACGCCGTCGGTGCAACTGACGAGGATCGGGTCTTTGTATCTTGTTCGGTTGTCGAACAGGCGGAAGAAACCCGCGAAACCACCCGGATTGGAGATCACACGGGGATTTTCGGTTTTCCGCAGCGTCGGGATCAGCAGATCAATCAGTTTGTCGTTGGCGGCGATGCTCACTCCCGCCGATTCGTACGTGATCGGTTTGCGTTTCATGCGGGAAATTTTATCCGACGAATTCGGTGGAGTCATTGTTCGAACATTCTGAACTGGTGTTTTTCCATGGCGAATTTGCTGACGGGGTGATCCACGGGAACCGGATATCCGCCGGAGAAGCAGGCGGTACAGTATTTGTCTTTTCCACCCGCCACGCACGAAAGCATTCCATCCAGAGACAGATACTGCAAAGAATCGACTTCGAGGTATCGTTGGATGTCTTCGACGCTTCGGCCCGTGGCGATCAGTTCGGACTGGTTGGGAAAGTCGATTCCGAAGTAGCATCCGTGTCGGATCGGGGGTGAGGCGACGCGGAGGTGAATTTCGGTGGCGCCGGCTTTTCGCAGCGCGCCCATTTTGCCTTTGGTGGTGGTTCCGCGCACGACGGAATCCTCGACGACAACGAGTCGTTTTCCGCAGACGGATTCGCGGATGACGTTGAGTTTGATTTTGACGGCGATGTCGCGGAGGTGTTGTTCGGGCATGATGAAGGACCGTCCGGCATAGTGGCTGGTGGTGAATCCGCGACCGAGCGGAAGGCCGCCGGTTTCGCTGTAGCCCATGGCGGCACAGCGGGCGCAGTTCGGAACCGGAATGACCAGATCAGCATCAGTCGGGGCCTCGCGGGCGAGTTGACGACCCATCTCGACGCGTGCGAGGTGCACGTTTTGACCGAAGACGTTGCTCGACGGATCGGCGAAATAGACCAGTTCAAAAATGCACTGCGCCGCCATGGGGCGCGTCGGTTCGGCGAACATTTCAGAGCGAACTCCGCCCCGGTCAATCGTAATAATCTCGCCGGGTTGAACGTCTCGTTCGTAGTGGGCGTCGATGATGTCCAGCGCGCAGGTTTCCGAGGCGATGACCGTCGCGCCGTTGGCCAGCCGGCCGAGGCACAGGGGTCGAAACCCAAAGGGGTCCCGAACCGCCACCATGCGATCGTTGAACAAAAACAGCAGACTGTAGGCGCCCTGCAAATGATTGAGAACGTGCGGAAGCGGATTGCGTTTTTGCATGTGCGAGGGTTTGGCGAGCAGGTGCATGATGATTTCGGTATCGCTGGTGGTCAAAAAGATGTGGCCGTGTTGTTCATACTCGTCGCGGAGGAGGGCGGCATTGACGAGATTGCCGTTGTGGGCGATGGCGATTTGTCCACCGGCGTAGTTGAAGAGCAGCGGCTGGGCGTTGGCTTCGTTGCAGGAACCGGTCGTGGAATAACGCACGTGTCCGATCACAATTGGGTTGCGGAGGGTTTCCAAAATTGATTTGTTGAAGACGTCATTGACGAGTCCGAGGCCGGCGTGTCGAACGATGCCCCGTCCCTGTGTGGCGCAGATGCCTGCCGACTCCTGACCTCGGTGCTGTTGGGCGAAGAGGCCGAGACGCGTGAGGTGCACGGCTTCGGGGTGGCCGTACACGCCGAACAAACCGCAATGATGTTGAATTTCAGAATTCGGCATCGTTGCAATCAACTCCAGATGATCATTTTACATGATCCTCGTGTGTGCGGGTCACAGATTCCAGTGAGATGAGTTCGCTTTTGTGCGATTTGGGTGCTTTTTTGCTGCGGACCACTGCTCAAGAGCAGTGGCACACAGGGAAATGCGATGGATTCAGACATAGGTGAATTCCGGAAGAAGACACCCGGCATGCCGGGTGCTATATAAAAACAGGAACGAAATCGGGTGCTATCATAAAAACATGTACCAAGTCGTGTACCATATCCAAACGCGCGAGCGGAACGTCCACGTGGGAATGACCGGTTTTCAACATGCAGAACCCTCGCCATCATATCCTCTGTATGTATACTTACTCGATGATCTATTGTCAGACGCGAATGGTGGGGTTTCAAATCGTCGTAATTCATGGAAATATATGGAGTTAGGTACATTTTGTAATTATTTTGGATTCACTGCCGGCTGGGGTAGGTGGAAATTTTGTTTGAAGAGAAGGAGGATGGTGTTACGCTATATAGGTTTTATCAATGGCGCGGATGGATTTTCGGCGTGGGATTGGATGAGGTCACGTCGGAAATTCGTAATCGCAGATTTTCAAGCAACACTATGGGATGAAATTCATGGCGGAAACAGAAAATAAGAGCAGTGGTTCTTCGAGTGGAAGCGGGGCCTACCTTGATTTCGAGAAGCCTTTGATCCGAATAGAGGAGGAGATTGCACGTCTCGAATCGCTTCAGACGGGAGGTCAGCGAGACCTTTCCAACGAGATCAACGAGTTGCGAACGACGCTGAAATCCATGACGAAGCAGATATATTCGAATTTGACGGCGTGGGAGACGGTGCTGGTGGCGCGACATCCGAGGCGTCCGATTCTTTCGGATTATCTCAAGGGAATCGCCAAGGATTTTGTGGAGCTTCACGGAGACCGCAACTGGGGCGACGACAAGGCGATGGTCAGCGGTTTTGCGAGGATCGCCGGTCACAAGGTGATGCTGATCGGTCACAGCAAGGGAAAAGACACGAAAGAACGAATCGCGTGCAATTTTGGATGCGCGCATCCGGAGGGGTATCGCAAAGCGATGCTCAAAATGAAGTTGGCGGAAAAGTATGGATTGCCGGTCGTTTGTTTGATCGATACGCAGGGGGCGTATCCCGGGATCGGCGCCGAGGAGCGTGGCATTGCGCAAGCGATTGCGGTGAATTTGATGGAGATGTCGCGATTGCGGGTTCCGGTGGTGTGCGTGGTGATCGGCGAAGGGGGAAGCGGAGGGGCGCTCGGCATCGGGGTGGGGGACCGCGTGTCGATGCTGGAACATGCGTTTTATTCGGTGATTTCACCCGAGGGATGCGCGGCGATTTTGTTCAAGACGGGGGAGCAGGCCCGCCGGGCGGCGGAATCGCTGAAGTTAACGTCGCGGGACCTCAAGAAGCTCGATTTGATCGACGACGTAATCTCCGAGCCGTTGGGCGGCGCGCATCGCCAGCCGGAAGTAGCCATTCAGAACGTGGAGTCTTATTTGGCGGGGACGCTTCGGGAGTTGAAGCGGGTGCGGATCGAGACGTTGCTCAAGCGGCGATACCATCGGCTGAGGACCGTCGGGGGTTTCTTTGAATCCGTGCAGTCTCGTCGTGAGGGGAAAACAGGAGTGCGCAAAGGGCGAGGTGTTCCGGCGAGTCGTGTTTTGGTGGAGGAAACCGGAGTTTCGACTTCGCGGAAGCGGCGGATCGATTCAGTGGTTTCGGGATGAAACGGAAGTTGTGTCGGCGGGTGGTTGGTTCTGCAAATTCCTTTTGAAGCGATTCGTTTTTCACCATGTTGCGAACTCATGTTTTGGGCACATCCGTTCGAGGTCGGCCGATTCGTGCTTACGAGTTGGACAATCCCGCGCCGGTGATTTTGATCATCGGATGCGTTCACGGAGACGAACCGCAAAGCGCCTTTGCGGCAGAGGCGTTGGTTGAGTTATTGCAGACGTCCGTCGGCGAGATGATGGACGAGCACGTGTTCGTGGTGACGTGTCTGAATCCCGACGGGCTGGAACTCGCCACGAGGAAGAATGCGAACGGGGTGGATTTGAATCGGAATTTTCCGACGGCGAATTGGCGGAGGGGAGATCCACAAGACATGTTTTACGGTGGGTCGATGGCGGGCAGCGAGCCGGAAACCCAGGTGGTTTTGGATCTGATTCGGCGGCAACAACCCCGCCGGATACTGGTGATTCACTGCATCGAACCGACCCGTCATTGCGTGAATTATGACGGTCCGGCGCAGTCTCTGGCGGAGTTGATGGCCAAGAGCAACGGGTATCCGGTTGTGGCGGATATCGGCCACCCCACTCCGGGGAGTTTGGGAACATGGATCGGGTATGAGCGGAAAATCCCCACGGTGACGCTCGAGCTGCCGGAAAACCTCGATGCCGAAACCTGTTGGCAGACAAACCGTAACGCCATTATGGATTTCATTCAGGCGGAATTCGAGTAAGAGTTCTCCCATAACACCAATTACCCGCCGGCGCTGGGGGCTCTGAGGGGTGGGACGGGCGCTTCGAGGGGCGTGCCTCGGATTATGGTACTTTGTTAGTGCTGTTTAGTTTTTCCTCTGCCAAGAACAGTTTCCCGCATAAGAACATGAATGGGGAACGATCTTCGTAGCAAGACAAATTCTCAAGAATTTTCAAAAAAATCTTCAAGATTGTTTAAGATTTCGTGAGGGGGGGCCTAATATACAGGATTGAGAAGAGTTGCGTCCCGTTGAGGGGTATGGAACTCAGTAAAAGATTGGTGTAGTATTAGTGGTTTCCCGTTTGAGGCCATTGGGTTGCTTCGGGCGGAGAGAATACCAAGAGGGTAATCCAGATTTGGGAAAGGATGAGTTTATGAGAATGCAACGAAGTGATCAGAGAAGCCGAAGTGCGTTTACGTTGATCGAATTGTTGGTGGTGGTGGCGATCATCGCACTGTTGATTGCGATTTTGCTGCCGTCATTGGCCAAAGCGCGCGAACAGGCCAAGAAGATTCAATGCCTGACTGCTGAGAAGGATCTCGCCAACGCGTCGCATTCGTATTCGACGTCTGATTCGGCGGAAGCTTTGATTCCCGTTTCACCGGCGGCGTCATTCGGCATTCCGGCCGATGGGGCCACTAGCAACAAGAACTTTGTGAGCGCCAGCCGACGCTGCTTCGGCGGAAAAGGCGGAGCGTCGGTAGCTCTCGAGTCTATGGTTTCGTACCTGATCTCACCGGGCATTAACAACGGTCTATTTAACACGCGTGGCGGTTTTGGACCCGGAATGCGTCCGCTCAACGCGTACCTCTACAAGACTGGTTTTAAGCAGTACGCTAATCTTGCGGAAGCCGTTGCCGAAACCCCCGCACAGGATGCGGCGGATAGCAAACTGGAATTGAATTATTTCCGCTGTCCCTCGGATGTGGGGTACCAAGACGGCAAAGACGGCAAGGGCGGCATCTTCGTGTGGGGGGGATGGGGGACAGGTACTTATTATGCTCTTCCCAGGCATTACATCGGCAAGGCCGGCCTTGGTTCAACTCGCGGATATTCACTGTACGATCTGTGCGGGAACAGCTACACTACCGACAGTCTTCTGACTGGCAATAGTGACCCTGCTTTTCCGGGGGTTGTTTCCTGGGGCTCTTATTTGCGCAAATCGTCCAGTGTTGTAGATCCTTCGACGATGTATGTGTACCTTGAAGGCAACGGTTTCTATGCCGCCATGTGGAATCGTTTATCGCAGGCTGGGCTGAATGGCAGCGGGTCGCAGGATGAAGGCCTTTCCCCGGATGGGCAGAATGCGGATTATGATTCTTTTCGTTATGGTTGGCATGGGGAGTTCCAGACCCACAATGGCAGTTTTGCCGACGGTCATGCGGGTTCGATGAAGTTTGCCGTGGAGACCAACATTAACTCACTCACTTTGGAGGATTGTGGGAGTGATTTCAGTGCCTGCGCAAGGTCCGGTGCTCCTTATCAGCTTCGTGGTGGAACCTATTACTCCATACCTGATTTCAGCGGATCGAGTATCGATCCCGAACCTAGGTGGAGCTACGGCTACGGAGGGTTCTTTTTACGGGGTGACGGATGGAGGAATAATGCCCAACCCTCACCTGGTACGTACACAGTATTCCAATGATGCTTCATTCGGGTGGACTATATGTTTGGGCTGAAAGACGTTGGGGTGGTGGGGTGAAATAGTTGTTGTCTCAGAGTTTTCCAGGGTTTTTGGGCTTGGTTTTGGCCTTCTGCGCGTTACAATAGTGTATCGGCAGTGGTTAGTTTTGGGTGAGGCAACAATGCGGGTTTGGTTCAGAGATTTCTGAAGGAGGTAAAACTATCATGGCGGGTCAAGGTGGAAGTTCGAAATTAATGATCGGCGGTGTGGTGGTTGCGGTTTTGTTGGTTGTGGTTGTGGTGGTGGTGATGGCGATGAGCGGAGGCGGGCAGAAGCAAGCCACGGTTGCCCCTGGTTCGCCACCGGTCGTTGGGCAACCCGCTGGTGCTCCTGCGGGTCAACCGGCGGCTCCGACACGGTCCCGCACCGCGAAGCCGGGTACGGAGCAGCCGTCCGAAGAGGCCGTTCAGCCTTCTCCGGGGCAACCCAAAGAGACACCTCCGACGCCGGAGAATCCCTCGGGACCCGTTGAGCGCAAGCGTGAGCAACGCAAGTTCGAGAAACCGACTGAGCAACCCAAAGAAGAGAAGAAGGGAACCGAGCCCGAGCCACCCTCTAAAGAAAAACCAAAGAAAACGGCTCCACCCGTCGGTGGAATCTGATCGTTTGGGAGCGCGAAATTTCGCAACGAGAACAAGAAGCCTGTCCGATATTGGGCAGGCTTTTTTTGTGGTTTGATACCAGATTCCTATATGATCATGCTGATTGCCGCCGAATCCGTGTCGTACGAATTTCGGTTGTTCGGTATCGCAGATACGCGCAGGTTGAAGTCCGCACATCTTTTTGATTTTCAGTTTCACAACCGCATACGGGTCGAACGGAATCCGTTTAAGTCCGTATTTTCAAGCCGGAATGAGGAAGAAGACGTGCTCATCGCAGTAAAATAGGCTTCCCGGTCCGCTACAAATCCCGTCACATAACAACTTGGGACACAAAGAGATAGTGTTTCGGGTTGGTTGAAAGACCATGCTTTTCAGGCCTTCGCACGATCGGAAGAAAAATACTCATTCTTCGGCAACGAAATCCTTACAGAACGAATCCGAGGGTGATCGAGTTTTGCATCCAGAGGTGGTTGGTTGATACTGTAGCGTTAAGGTGAGCACGAAGATGTGGGGTAATTTGGCCCAACAGCGAATTCGAGCGGCGGAGCGGGATTTGGCGTCAGGGCGAGTCGATGAGGCTTATCGACTTGCGAGCGCGCCGGACCTTGCGGAGAGTCCCCGTGTTCAAGCGATGATTCAGGAGATAGGGGAGCGATTGTTTCAGCGGGCGGAAGAGCATTTCAAATCGGGTCGGTATTCCGAAGCGATCAGTGATTTGGAGAAAGCGGGTCGGGGCGGAGTCGCGCCGGAGCGAATCAGCGATTTACGCACTTTGATCGAAGGGGCGGTTCGATCCGAGGTGAAGGACGAACACGAACGTCGGAAACGACTGGACGAGGCGGAACAGAAATTGGCGCGAGGGAGTTTGCGGGGGGCGGAGCAGATTTTGCACGGGGCGCCGACGGGTGATTCGAAGGTGGAGCGATTGCTGGCGGAGGCGGCGGAGCGTCGCAGACGAGGGCGTGAGTTGCTGGATGAAGTAGGGTCGTATCTTGAGCGGAGCCATTGGGGGATGGCGGTTCGGCGATTTTTGGATGCCTGGGGACTGGACCCGCAATCGCCGGAGGCCGCCGAGTGGGAAAAGACCCTCGTCGAGAAGATCACGTCATCGGTTCGATCCCGACTGGATGGTGGGGACGTTCGCGGGGCGTTTGAGGAGTATAAGTTGCTGGCGGGGATCGGCGAGTCGCGTGCCGAAAAGCAATCGGTTCGCGCGATGATGGAAGCATTGGCCAAGGCAGCCGGATTCCTGCGAAACGGCGACTATGAACAGGCGCGGCGCAGCGTGCTCTCGCTGCAGCATTTGTTGCCGAATGCGACGTGGGTTCGGCCGGTTTGTGAGCAACTCAAGCAGGTGGACGAAGCGGTGACGGAGCTTCACGGCGGGCCGCTGGGGCTGGTGCCGACTGCGGATGGTGGAATTCGGAAATCAGATTTTCCAAAAACAACGGAAGTTCCCGCGTCGGCAAAACATTCGCCGGTTCCCAAAGTGTATTCTCCGAATGATGAGACGCTGGTGAGTCCGCCGCCGCGGGTGGACGCCGGAGCAGGACTTCCCGACAAAATGTTGTTGATCATCGACGGATCGGGGAGTTACCTGATTGTTCGCAGTCCCCGGATGACGATCGGGCGGGCGGCGTGCGAGCATCCGGCGGACATTCCAATTACGGCGGATTTGTCGGAACGACACGCCGAGATCGTTCGGAACGAGGATGATTATTTTTTGTTTGCGCAACAGGATGTGCGGGTTGGGGATCAGCCGGTTCGGCAACACCTGTTCCAAAACGGGGACAAGATTATACTGGGCCGGAAGGTCAAAATGACGTTTCATGTACCGAGCCGCAAAACGGCGACAGCGGTTTTGGATTTGGGACATTTGCGGTTACCGCGGGACGTGCGACGGGTGATCCTATTTGACCGGGTGGCGACGATCGGGCGATCGAGTTCGTCGCATGTGGTGGTACCGACGGCGAAAGATGAAATCGTTTTGTTCGAGCGGGACGGTCGGATGTGGCTCAAGCAGCAGTCTCGTGGGTCGGATGATCCGGGAATTGAAATCGCGATGCGTCGGCCGATCGAATTTGCTGGAATGAGTCTCACGCTGGAAGAATGGAACGCAAAGGTCTGATAAGAGCCTATCCTAATTATCCTTCTCCCCCTCTGGGGAGAGGGTAGGGTGAGGGGCATATGAGAAGAGCCTGACCCTCCCCCAACCCCTCCCTTCCAGGGAGGGGGGTTATAGGATCTAAGGACGGAACGGCGCGGTTTTGACGGTTGAGATGAGGAACGAGGTTCAACGTGGTGTTTACATTCAAACATGGCGATCGTCCGCTGGAAGGATATGAGATTCAGCGGGGGGTGGGTCAGGGTGGATTCGGAGAGGTTTATTACGCCGTCAGCGACGGGGGGCGTGAGGTCGCGCTGAAATATCTGCGCAACAATCCCGAAGTGGAGCTTCGCGGAATCGCTCAGTGTATCAATCTCAAGAGTCCTCATCTGGTCAGCATTTTCGACGTGAAGCAGAACAAGGACGGAGAATACTTCGTGATCATGGAGTACATCTCCGGTCCGTCGCTGCGGGACATGCTGATCGCCGAGCCGAAGGGGCTGGGAACGGCCAAGGCGGCGTTTTTCACGCGAGAAATCGCCAAGGGACTGAGCTATCTTCACGATCGAGGGATCGTGCACCGCGATCTCAAGCCGGGAAACATTTTTTACGACGACGGGTACGTCAAAATCGGGGATTACGGGCTGACCAAGTTCATTGCGGTGTCGCGTCACAGCGCGCAGACGGCGAGCGTGGGAACGGTGCATTACATGGCGCCGGAGGTCGGGAGCGGAAATTATTCCAAGCCGATCGACATTTATGCGCTGGGGGTGATTTTGTACGAGATGTTGCTGGGGCGAGTTCCGTACGAGGGGTCGAGCATGGCGGAGGTGCTGATGAAGCACCTGATGCAGCAACCGGAAGTGTCGGGTCGTCCGGCGCCGTTTCCGGATGTGATCCGCAAGGCGCTTGCGAAGGATCCGAAAGATCGGTTCCAGGAAGCCGACGAGATGGTTCGAGCGATTTTTGAGGTGGAAGACGTTCAAAAAAGCATGATGGGTTTTGAACCCGCGAGTCTGACGCTCGCCGCCGGTCACGCGGCGCAGGACATTCGATTGTCGCCGGTTCCGACGCCGATGCGAGTTGGACCGGCTGTTCCGTTCGCCACGCCGGTGCCCTCCCGGAGCAGCGATTTCAGTCGCCGGTTTGTGGAACGAACGGCGGGAGTTTCCGAGACGGAACCCCGGGGCGAGGCGGCGGGTGGTTCATCCCGGAAGAAATCGAAACAGCCGACGTTTCCCGAAAAGATTTATTCACCCTATCCGATCGGATGGGTTTCGCGGTTGGGTCGGTTGTTTGCGGCGTGTGTCATTCTGATCGGGTCGGCGGTGGCGATGGGGATTTGGCGTGAAGACGTGGAACTCGGGGTGGTTTCAGGACTAACGATCGCGCTGGCGTGTGTGGGGCTGGGGATTTCGAATCGACTGATGCGAGTGCTCGGTCCGGATCATCCGGCGCTGGTTCGGGGGATGGTGACGTTGGCGTGCACGTCGCCAGTGGCGATGTTGCTTTATCTGTTCAAGACAGCCGGTGGTCATTTATTGAGAAGTGCTGCGCCGAATATTTGTTTCGTGTTGTTTGTTCCGTTTCTTCTGGTGAACTGGCGGGAACGGATTCGCAAGGGTGCCCGGGGTCAGATCGGATTCTGGGATGCGTTCTGGCCGGCGTTGTGGGCGTTTGTCGCCGGGGTGGTGATCGTCAACGGCGACGCCGATTCGGCGTTCTGGTTGGCGCTGGTCGCGGGGATGGTGTCGATTGTATTGCAGGCGTTCGCGTGGGCGCTGGTTCCGAATCCGTTGTCCAGTCAGGAGGAGAGCGAATTACAAATTACGAAAGACGAATTACGAGTTCGAAAAGGCGAGCTGGGAATTCAGGCACGAAGACTAACACCGGTGGGTGAGGATCAGCACACAAACGTCCGCGCGGACATCGTGAGCGGTTCGGCACAGAGTCTCGGAGAGAGTCGTTGCATTCCGGGGGCGTTGTGGGTGGCGCTAATCGCCTTACTCGTGATTTCGTGTATTGAATTTGCCATCGTCTTGATCTTGAAAACACCATTTGTTTTTACCGTTATTCTCAATTTAATTCTCTGGCTGGGATTATATCGAGGTCGTCGCTGGGCTTATGTGCTGACCATCGTGTTGGTTTCACTGGCGTTTGTCGTTGAATTCCCGATCAATCCTCCCATGGCTCTTGTCACGCTGCTCTTGAATAGTTTGGTACTGGTTCCCGTTCTGATGTGCAGAGATTATTTCTGGAACAAGGCAGCCGGTAGCCGGCAGCCGGTAGCCGGCAGCGAACCGAAAATCGAGGAGAACAGCATTGCGGTGAGTACTCCCGTCGAGTTGCCGCAGGAATCAAGGGAACAGAACGGAGACAGTTCGCACCAAGCACCAAGTGGTTTCATCCGGTCTCGCCATCCGTCGGATGAAGATTCCGCGTGGGTGCAGGCGCAGGTGACTCAGGCGTTGAAAGACGAGCGGAGGTATCGCAGGCGTCGGGCGTGGTCGATCGGACTGGTGTTGCTAGCGATTTTCGTCGTTTGGATGGGAGTCGCGTCTTTTCCGTGGTCCAGGGTTCATTTGCCGTCGCGATGGCATATACCGACGGTTCGCGTGGGGCCGGATTCGGTGAACGTGGGGGATACGATCGAGGTCACGCCTCAGCGCGTTCGCGTGGGCGATTGGGTGAACATCGAGACTGCGCGGAAGGACAAATCCGAAGAAGGGGCCAAGGCTGGGGATGAATCCAAATCGGCGGTGAAGAAGTCATCCCGGCGCAAATCGGAACCTCCGGTCGATGCGCCTCCTCCGACGGCTCCCAACGGAACGCGTAAACCCGACGCTCCGCGGCTGGAACCCGCCGAACCGAAGGGCGAGGAATCGCCAAAGGAGGAATCGTCGCCGCATGCGGATGCGGCATCGGGACCTCATTCGGTTTCGCCTGATTGCACCGCCAAAGATCGAAATCATTTCTGGTTTTCGTTTGCCGATACCGGCGGAACGTTGCACCTGGTCGTCGATCGGTCCTCGCTGGTCATTCATCTGATTCTGCGACCATTTTCACGGAATCGTTAGCCCGCATTTCTCACGAGGGGAACCCATACGAATCGATGTATTTTGTCCCCGAATGGGACCAATATGAATAGCCACAGGCAAGAGCCTGGGGCTATTCATATTCAACACCTTCGGTGTTTCTGTTCCACACTTTTGCAAATTGATGGGAAGGGAACTCATACGGATTTGGGTTGATCGGTATCGTGGGGACGCGCAGGCTAAAGCCTGCGGCT
>CAIVHJ010000425.1 GCA_903905665.1 uncultured Phycisphaerales bacterium | reverse complement strand
GGTGGAGGGCTCAATGGCTTACCGGCATGGGTCAGAACGCTGTCACGAGTCCGACGCTGGGTAGGGGCAAAATTGGTCCTCTATCACGTCCGACTACAATTGCGAAAGGCTGTGAGTTAAATCAATGACGAGAAATCTTGTCAGGGAGGGGTTGGGGGAGGGTTCTTCTTGCTACCCGCTGCCTGCTTCCTGCTCCCCTGTGTGCCACTGCTCTTGAGCAGTGGTCTTCCTTCACGCATTGGGATTCGCTTTAAATTTCCAATTTCCCTGCGTGCTCTGCGGTCTCCGCGGTAGAGTTTTTTCCGTTCCGCATTCATCAATCCGAATTCCGCAATTTCTTCGCTGCCTGCTACCGGCTACCAGCTACCGGCTGTTAACTCCCCGCTTCACCTGCATCTCCTGATAATCCCGCACGAACCGCTCGACATTCTCCTGCGCCTTTTGCACTGCCGCATCCGGCGTTTCCACCCCCCGAAGAACGCTCTCCAGCATCAATCGCATCTCACGCGACGCCTGCCCAAACGTCGGCATCGGCGGATGACCAAACGCATACGGCGATCGTGCAATCGCGTCAAAAACCCGAATATACGGATTCGGATGACCCGCAAAAAACTCTTCGCTCGGCCGGGCAAACGGAGACAACTTGTTATGCGCCCGGCACAACTCTTCCATCGCCTCACGACGCATCACATAACTCAAAAACACCATCGCCTCTTTCACGTGCTTTGATCCGCGAGGTATCGTGAACACATCGCAACTCACAAACGCATTCGACCGGTCCCGATGCACTGACGGAAACGGCGCTACTCCGTATTCCAGTTCCGGCGCATATTTCCGCGCCCAGTTCGACATCCACGGCCCCTGAAACACCATCGCCAACCGACCGTTCAAAAACGGATTCATCGCCCCTTCGATTTCCACCTGCGTCCCTTCAAACGCCAACACATCCGCCAGCCCCAAATCCCCCCGAACTTTCGCCATCCACTCATAACACCCACGCGTCTGAGCCGTATCAAGCGTAAAATTCTTCCCGTCCCACAACCGCGCATCAAAAAAACACGGCCACACCCAATGC
The DNA here is from genome assembly GCA_903905665.1 of uncultured Phycisphaerales bacterium. Taxonomy (GTDB): domain Bacteria; phylum Planctomycetota; class Phycisphaerae; order UBA1845; family CAIVHJ01; genus CAIVHJ01. Next base: position 478 of record CAIVHJ010000425.1, on the reverse strand, counting down.
CACCATCCCAGCATCGCCGGGGACGGCGTCCATCCCAACTGCACGATTTTCCCGCTCGCATCCCGCCGCGTCAGCCGACGAACCGCCTCGCCGAACTCTTCGATCGTTTCCGGCGGCTTCTCCGCGTCCAGCCCCGCCTCCCGAAATAACCGCTTATTGTAGTACAATGCGATGGCGTACGGCGGCGCAGGCAACGCATACAATCGTCCCTGATACCGGCAAATCTCCAGCCAGATCGAACCAAACGAATCCAGATCAATCCCATACTCCGGCGCCAACTCGCCCAAATCCATCAGCGCGCCCTGATCCGCAAACTGCGCCACAATATGGTCGTACAAACCCGCCACGTCCGGCGGATCGCCCCCCGCCGTCGCGATCAGCGTCCGATGGTCCACGTTGCTCACCGAACAATATTCCACCCAGATTTTTTGATCCGCCCCCACCGTCGCGTTGAACCGATCGACGATCTTCCGCATCG
>CAIVHJ010000424.1 GCA_903905665.1 uncultured Phycisphaerales bacterium | reverse complement strand
TGCCGGAGGCCCAGCCGGCCGCCAGCATTGGGCGGAATTGCGTCCTTCAAAATCGTCAACGCAAACAAGAATCGAACCGGAAGCGGCGCCTGAATTGGATTCGGGTACGCCTGAATCTCTCGTCGTGACGAACCAGACGTGACGGCGCCGGTTGCACGGGATTCCAGGAGACTCAGCAATTCTCCGAAACGATCCCAGAGAGTGGTGTCTCGCTGCTCGTCAAAAATCATCAGCGCCTGCTCAAACAATACTTCGGTTTCGTCGGCACTCAGATTCAGAACTCCGTCCAGTGAAGTGCCCTGATCGACGGAAATGGCGGATTCTGACAAAACAGTGTATTGCGCAATCTCGTTTTGCTGATCGGCCAATAATGTTCCGCGTCGGCATTGGACGGACGGGCATCCGAAGTTGACCGAAACGCGATCCTCGGCAGGGGTTTCAATTTTCAGATACGGGAACTGAAGACACATGGCGGGTTTGGCAGCCGGACCGAGTTCCTTGTGAATGATGCACAATCCGTCAGTGTCCAGAAACAGACACTTCGTCCCCTCGCCCTTGGCCAACTCCAGCATACCTTCAAAGCCATCACGAGTTGGACTGCAAAATTGTATTCCGTTCAGTTGGGAATATCGGCTCCAGTCGTGCCGGTCGAGTGCTTTCGCTTTTTCGACTTCGATGAGCGTTCGTCACGGCTGGTCGCAACAGGCGATGCAATTTTGACACTCAAACCGAACGAATGGATCGATTTTTTGCGCGCGCATGACGGCATCCTTAAGAACAGATAGTCTTCCTGAATTCATCGACCTGTCGAACTCATGGCTTCACGTCAAACACGTTGTTGCTCTCCACAGAGTTGCGACTCGATGAGTTCCGATAACCACATCGAAAATTCCCGCAAGAAACGACGCGGTGATCCCGTCGATATCACTGGAAGATGAAGCATGTCGTGTTCAATCAATCCGTCCGAATCGATACCGGCCGGGACTGCGTGGTCGCCGTTTGCAAAGACGTTGCGTATGCTCTGACGGATTATCACATCCACGAATTGAATTTTGCGCCGGTATTTAGGTCATGCACGGATTTTTTATACCGGCGGTACGAAGGTCAGCCGCTTGGATCGGGGTCTTTGCTGGTTTTGTGGCTGGCGGGACTCGGAGATACGCTTTGCGCCGTGCCAGCATTGATTCGTGCACAGGAATGCAATTCTGATTCTACGCTCGATATAGCCAGCGTGCCGATGCTGTTTGAGGTTTTTCAATCAGCCGGTTTTCGAGGCCGCCTGATTCCCTACCCGACACCGGTCAAGATCATCGAAGAGTACGATTACTTTCTTCCTTCCGAACGATGGGCGGATCATCCGGAAAGAAATCAACTGGACAGTATTGATTTCTTCGCTCGATGGTTGCATCAGACGGACGTATCGGTTCCAGTAAAATTTCACATCGACGAGTCGGTTCGGACGGAAATGCAACTACCGAAATCGGATCGTCCTCGGATCGGCGTTCAGGTTCGTGGTTTGAGTCCCGTTCGGTCCTATCCGTCTGATCAATTGGCGGAAGTTTTGAAGCGATTGGTTCATGATGGATTCGAGGTGCATTTGCTCGGAGGGGAGAAGGATTGTGATGTTCCGTCGGCTCCTCCTCGGTTGCATAACGATTGTGGACGAACTCGCACGTTCGCTCAGACGGCGGCGTTGGTGCAGCAAATGGACGTAATGGTATGTCCTGACAGCTACCTCATGCACTTGGCAGGGATGCTTTCGATTCCGACGGTGGCGATTTTCACTACGATTCCCGCGCGATTACGAACACGTCATTATCCCACCGTTCACGCGCTCGAACCAAGACTCGATTGCGCCCCATGCCTGGCGATTCACGATCACGCTTGTCCCAACGGCCATCCCGAATGCCTCGCCTTTCGCACACCTTCCCACTCGCCCGATGTGATTCTGGACATGGTGCGGCAGATCGCAAGAAATAAGTAATACCAATTCTATTCTGAATATGCCGATTGCCGGAAATCCAAGAGACCCTCCCCCAACCCCTCCCT
>CAIVHJ010000423.1 GCA_903905665.1 uncultured Phycisphaerales bacterium | reverse complement strand
TGTACGTGTTTCGCAGGAATCGGATGCATCCGTGGCCGAGCGATCGGCAGTAGGCGACGTCTGCGGGATTGGGATCCGCCGATCGCAGTTCGTAACCCAGCGTATGAACGGTCAGCGTGAGTTTGTCGCCTCGGGCTTCAAATCGTCCTTCGATTTCTTTTTTCAGAAATTCGACGAGGGGAAATTCCGACAAACGTGGATGACCGGCGGCATCGACGGGGACCGTACTGCCGAGCAGTCGTTCGAGTTCTGCGGCGTCACCGAGTCGATAGGCGAGGCCTTCGGCAAGGATGGCGACTCCGTCGGGCCGGCCCATGGCGCGGCGTTTGAGGATCGAACCTTCAAGCACGTCTGAAATACTCTGGATGGTCGTCAACCCGGTGAATTCCTCGGGGATGAGCGTGAGCGTTGCTCCTGCGGATTGGCCGATGCCCAGCGCGAGCGAACCGGATTTTCGGCCCATCGCCTCGACGAGATACCATCGGCCGGTCGTATGAGAATCCTGCATCAGGTTTTTGACGAGTTCGGCTCCGATGTTTCTCGCGGTCGAATAACCGAACGTCTCAATGTTGTTGGGGAGCGACAGATCGTTGTCGATCGTCTTGGGAACATGAACCACACGCAGCGATTCGCCGGCCTTTTCGCTGATGAACCGGGCGCTCAGCGCCGTATCGTCCCCCCCGATCGTGACCAGATGATTGACCCCCAGTTCCGAGAAGCGGGACAGAACTCGATCGAGTTTGCCGGAATCCGGGGCAACTCGGGTGGAGGTCTTGAGCAGTTTGTCGTCGAGCAGATTGGTGCGAGCGGTTCGGATGATCGATCCGCCGACGAAGTGGATTCTTGCGACGCGGGCAATGCTCAAAGGTGCGATATGGATGCCGGGGTCAAACTTGTCGGAGCACAACCACTTGAATCCATCATAGAATCCAAAAACCTCGAAACCCTGGTTGATGGCTTCGATGGTGGCGGCGCTGATGACGGCATTGATTCCCGGTGCGGGGCCTCCCCCGACGACGATTCCCAGTCCTTTTTTGTTCATGATGATTCACTTTCTATTGTGACGAACTCCATGTCGTTGGTTCGCGTCTAGGATGTTTTCGGCGATTTCCGGTTCACGGGTTGAAAACGCTTCTCATCCGCAGGCCCGAAAACATGCCACTACGAATCGACAGGAAATACATTCTGGAATACTATAATCTAATTGAGGAGAAAAGGGGAACAAGAAAGAATAGCAGTGTATGCCTGTGGTATGCAAAAGGTTACGGCGCCGGCACGAAGTCTAGTGAGGAGAACGAAAGGCCGCCATCTTGGTTCAAGCGGTTCCGAAAAGTCGATCTCCGGCATCGCCCAGTCCCGGCAGGATAAAACCACGGGGGTTGAGTTTCTCATCGATGGCGGCGGTGAAAACCGGAATCTCCGGATGATCGTTTAACATGCGTCGGATTCCCTCCGGTGCGGCGACGAGGCACAGCAATTTGATTCGGCGAGCGCCGGCTTTTTTCAACAGTGTTACGGCGGCGCTGAGCGATCCCCCCGTGGCCAGCATCGGGTCGATCACGATGACCTCGGAATCAGCGAGGTTCGGCGGCAATTTGGAATAATACTTGATGGGCAGGAGCGTGGTTTCATCTCGATACAATCCGAGATGTCCCACCCGCGCCCGGGGAATCAGTTGCATCACTTCATGGGTCATGCCCAGACCCGCGCGCAGGATCGGAACCAAAATGACATCCGTCGCCAGTTCGTCACCGGTGGTTTTCTGAAGCGGCGTTTCAATTTCCACCCGCCTGGTCGGATAATCACTCGCCAGTTCATAGACCATCAGCGCCGTGATCTCGTTAAGCAGCAATCGAAAAGTCTGATTGGTGGTCTGTTTCGATCGACACAGCGTTAATTTTTGTCGAATTAGCGGATGATTGACCAGCCTCACATTCGGAAATTCCTTGACCGAAACTATCATAAACAACCTTCCTTCGGTTATATCTTCGATATATAGCACCATGCATGCATGGTGCTACCTTCTTCGTAATGTCATGGAGAGGGGGTTTCCTGTACCCCTCGTATCGTCAGTTTCGAGTGGATAATCATTCCAACGACCACAAAAATCCACAAACCGTATCCCCACCACATTTCGGAGATTGCCTCTCGATAGGGGTATCCGGATTCGCGGATCAACATTAACCCAACGGTCAGCACCGCCAACCACACGAGCGTGTCGCGGATTCGGAGCGAACGACTCATCATCAAAATCCAGAATGCGCAGACGAGGATCAGTTCACGTGGGAGTAAAAAGACGGAGATGCCCATCGCAATATCTTTGTACAATTGCCACAAATACGACCAATTCACCTGAGGGCCTTGTTCGGTGACTTCGACTGCCTTGCGCGAGGCGGGGCCCATCACTTCCCCCACGTCGGTCTTGACCCATGCATGCCCACCCCCCAGCACCAGCCAGGCTTTGATCCCGTACCGCCGCAACAGCGAGGCCGCCACAATCGCCCGACCGTCGCAGTCTTCTCTTTTTTGCGTCATCACTTCTTCGACGGTGGGGAAATAATCGGCGTTTCCCCATATATTCCAGTCCCAGTCGTATGGAACTTTGCGATACACGAAGTATTGAATCTCCTGTGCCAGTCGTGGACGATCCCAATCCGGCTGGCGGATGCTGTCGAATTCACTGACAAGAGGTTGTAGCGCGGGGGAGTTGGGGTTCACCAGCGATTCGGGATTGAGCCATCGCGGAATGGTGATCCAGAGCCGGTCGAGCCGGGGAAATAATACGAGTAGAGTAATGACGCCGAAAAGAAACATTTTCAGCGGCCATCGCAGATAGAAACGACGGGGATTGATCCACTTGAGAATCATCGTTTCTTCATTTTACCTGAAATGGGATGGCCTTTGTAGCATTCGTTTTTGGGATGCGATCCGTTTTTCGGGGCATCATTAATAATGGAATAAGGTTGATTCGGCACTTGAATCCCCCTACGATAATGAATAAGGATCAACCTGACCTTTGGAGCGAGCAGGGGATTGACGTGTCGGGATCAGACGCCTTGATAGAGTTGCTGCTGTGGTCGGGCGTGGTCATTGTTTTGTTGGTGGCTTTTTTTGTGGGCTGGCGTGTGATGCGACGGTGGTATTCGAGGTCGCTCCAAAACGAACCGAACGAAGGAATCTGGACCCTGCAAGATTTGCGCGATTTGAAGGCGATGGGCAAAATCTCCGAGCAGGAGTACGAAGCGATTCATCAACAAATCGTTGCCCGGACGAAAGATACGACGCGCACCGATGCGTCCTCCCGTCGGACTCCATCGGTTTGAGATGAAGTCTGCCCCGTCGCCCGGTCGATACACCATCGGCATTGCGATTGGGGCGCGGTGGGAACGGATCACTAACCGGGTTATGATTCAGTAATAGCGTGGGAGTAATACCGATGGCGGGTTCGAAGTCATCTGGTCCGGGGCGAGAAGGCAAAACGAGTTTTTGCAGTTTTTGCGGTAAAAGCCAGCGCGACGCCGGTCCGATGGTGGAAGGCCCGCGCGACGTATACATCTGCGCGTCGTGTGTGGAACTATGCCACAACATCATCCGTCAGGAAAAACGCAAAGTCAGCCCCCGACGGGATAAACTCGGAACCATTCCCAAGCCGACGCAAATTTATGACTTTCTGAATCAGTACATCATCAGCCAGGAGCACGCCAAAAAAGTGCTCTCGGTTTCCGTG
>CAIVHJ010000422.1 GCA_903905665.1 uncultured Phycisphaerales bacterium | reverse complement strand
TCCCCCAACCCCTCCCTGAGAGGGAGGGGAGTTTGTGGTCGTGACGGGTTTTAACACGGATGGAGCGTGCATGATGAAATATGTTGGAGATGCGACACCGGCGTCGCCGCAGGCGGTGGAATTGAAAAGTGATTTCGGGCTGGAGAATCACGGGTTCACCCATTTGGGTCGGGTCTATTGGAATTTGCCGGAACCGGCATTGAATGAAGAAGCGATTTATCGGGGTGAGGGATTTTTGGTTTCGGGTGGGCCGCTGGTGGTGGGAACAGGGAAGCACACGGCGCGGGCGGCGACGGATAAATTTGTGGTACGCGAGTTATCGACGCAGGATCGCATCTGGTGGGGGGATCACAATCGGCCGTTCGGTGTGGAGAAATTCAACGGGCTGGTCAACCGTTTGCGAGCGTATTGGCAGGGGAAATCGCTGTTTGTACAGGATTGTTACGCCTGTGCGGATCCGGATTATCGGATGCCGGTTCGGGTGATTACGGAAACGGCGTGGCATAGTTTGTTTGCGCGGAATATGTTTATCACGCCGCATACCCGTGAAGAAATGAAAACACACGTACCGGAGTTTACGGTCATTGCCGCCCCGTCGTTCAAGTGCGATCCTCGAATCGACGGAACGCAAACGGAGACGGCGATCGTCATCAATTTCGAGCAGCGTTTGGCAGTGATCTGCAATACCGCTTATGGCGGAGAAATCAAGAAGACGATTTTTACGGTGTTGAATTATCTGTTGCCGCTGGAGGGCGTGTTGTCGATGCACTGCAGCGCCAACGTGGGATCGGACGGTGACGTGGCGCTATTTTTCGGTTTGAGCGGGACGGGAAAGACTTCGCTTTCGGCCGATCCGAAGCGGCGTTTGATCGGAGACGACGAGCACGGGTGGAGCGACGGCGGGGTGTTCAATTTTGAAGGAGGATGTTACGCCAAGGTGATTCGGTTGTCGGCGGAGCACGAACCGCAAATTTACGCCTGCACGCGGCGATTCGGAACGATTCTGGAAAACGTGGTGTACGACCCGATTACGCGCCAAATTGATCTGAACAATCAGTCGATCACCGAGAACACGCGGGCGTCGTATCCCCTGGATTTTATTCCGAATACCGTGCCGGAGAAGATGATCCGAACGCAGCCGAGAAACGTGATTTTTCTGACGTGTGACGCTTCAGGGGTGATGCCGCCGATTTCGCGGTTGACTCCGCAGCAGGCGATGTATCATTTCATCAGCGGATATACCTCGAAAATCGCCGGAACGGAAATCGGGCTGGGAAAGGAGCCGCAAACCACGTTCAGCACGTGTTTCGGTGCGCCGTTCATGGTGCACCATCCGTCGGAGTATGCCCGGTTGCTGAAGAGGTTGCTGGGCAAGCATGAAGCGACTTGCTGGCTGGTGAATACGGGTTGGACGGGCGGACCGTTCGGTGTCGGGAAGCGAATCAGCATTCATCATACGCGCCAGTTGCTCAACGCCGCACTGGAAGGTCAACTCAAGGATGTTTCATATCGAAAGGACCGTTTGTTTGGTTTCGAGGTTCCCACCGCCTGTCCGAATGTTCCGACGGAGTTACTGGATCCGTCAAACAGTTGGGGCAACAAGGACGAGTATTGGAAGAAATACGATTCCCTGGCGGCGCGGTTTATCGAGAATTTCAAACTCTTCGCGAGCGGATGTGCCGAAGAAGTCCTCAGCGCCGGACCCAAGCGACTTTCATCATCGTAGAGATTGTTGCAGTCTTCCGGTTTCATAAGAGCACCCGACATGCCGGGTGCTATATCATCTATATGCTTCAAGTGGATTGTGAACGTCGTCCAACGCTCAGTAGGAATCCGAGGACGATGGCGAGGATGGCAGCGATGAAGACGCGCCATTCTTCGGGCATGGAGAAGTTGAACGTTTGGGCGGGGATCCAGAACAGGAACGTTTTGGGGATATACGCGAGGAGGAACCGGGCATCGGCGGATGACGCAAACGAGTTGAGACTCCAGTCTTGCCAACCGGATTTGATCAGGTGGTTGAAGTAATCGTGCGAGACCATCATTCCCCAGCCGTACATTCCGACCACATTCAGCCAAAGCCCTTTGGAAAACGCGATCCATAACCAGTTCGGGCAAATTCCAATTCCCGATGGCCAGAGGCGTTTTTGGACCAATCCGTCCACCAGAATCGAAAAACCCGCGAAGACACAAACAAACCACAATCCAAAGATCCCCCATACGATGGCGCGCTGGAAAATCTTATCCAAATGCCATGTCCCACGGGTCAGACGATACTTAATCAGTTCACCGACGGTGCCCAGGAAAAACAGTTTGAGAAAACCCATCGGATAAGGGTAAGTTTTGTTGAGCGTGACAAATTGCTGAGTACACACTATGGCGAACAGAATGATGGCCAGGGATCCCATGGCAAAGATACATGGGAAAACTAAAATCCGCGAGCGTGGCGAATTGAGATCGTTCATAGTGCTATCCAGTATGGTTCTTCATCACATCAATGATCATACCTCAGTCGAGGGATGAGGGCAGTTTATCATGAAATGACATTGGATGACCAGCGGACTCCAAACGATATTTGCCGAACGTCTGGTGACGGGTAGAATACGCCTTCATGTTATCCAAACTTCACAGTGTGGCGCTGGTGGGGATTGAGGCGGTACCGTGCGAGATCGAAGTGAACGTGGCGGGTCGGGGTTTCAGCGGCCCGACGATCGTGGGTTTGCCGGATACCGCCATCAAGGAAAGCATTCACCGCATCCGAACGGCGCTGAACAATTGCGGATATCCGTTTCCGCACAGCACGACGGTGATCAATCTGGCGCCGGCGGATTTGAAGAAGGAAGGTCCGGCGTTTGATTTGCCGATCGCGCTGGGATTGATTTTCGCCGATGGTCAGGTCACCACCGAGCGGCATCGCGAATATCTGATTTTGGGAGAGTTGGCGCTGGACGGGGGTATTCGTCCGATCAAAGGAGCGCTTTCGGCGGCGCTGCTGGCCAAGGAACAGGGATTCAAGGGTCTCGTCGTTCCGGTTGGGAACGCCAAAGAAGCCGCCGTTACGAATGATGTTGAAGTGATTCCGGTGGCGTCGATCACCGAAGCCGTTGGTTTTCTCAACGGGGAGTTGCCGATCGAGCCGACGGCGATCAACGCGGAGTCGCTGCTGGAGGAACTGGGGCGTTACGACATTGATTACAGCGATGTTCGGGGTCAGGAACATGCCAAGCGGGCGATCACGATCGCGGCGGCGGGAGGACACAATCTTCTGCTGGTCGGTCCGCCCGGATCGGGCAAGACCATGCTGAGCCGGCGGTTGCCGACGATTCTTCCACCGATGACGCTTGAGGAATCGTTGGAAACCACTCGAATTTATTCGGCGGCCGGGCAATTACCCGTTGGGCAGGCGCTGTTGGCGACGCGTCCGTTTCGAACACCGCATCACACCGCCAGTGGTCCGGCACTGGTCGGGGGCGGGACGATTCCGCAGGCGGGCGAGGTGTCGCTGTCGCATCATGGGGTGTTGTTTCTCGACGAGTTTCCTGAATTCTCGCGCGCGATTTTGGAGACGCTGCGCCAACCGATGGAAGACGGCGTGGTGACGATCGCGCGGGCGTATGGATCGGTGCAGTTTCCCGCGCGGTTTATGCTGGTGGCGGCGATGAATCCCTGCCCGTGCGGATATTTCACCGATCCGAACAAACCCTGCAAATGCAGCCCGACGCAGATCGACAAATATTTGGCGCGGATCAGCGGACCGCTCATCGATCGAATCGACATGCACGTGGAAGTTCCGGTTGTGCCGTATCGGGACCTTCGATCGACCGCGGAGGGATCCAGTACCGCCACCATGCGAGAAAAAGTGCTGTCCGCCCGTCGGGTTCAACGGGAGCGATTCGGCGCCAAGGCGACGATGACCAATAGTCGGATGAACACCCGCGATATTCGCAAGTATTGCCGATTGGATGGTCCGTGCGAGGCGCTGCTGAAGCAGGCGATGACACAATTGGGACTCAGCGCGCGGGCGCACGACAAAATCCTCAAAATTTCACGCACTATCGCCGACATCGAAGGACACGCTGAACTTCGACCGGAACATCTCTCCGAAGCCATCCACTACCGCCGACTCGACAGGCAACTATAACTGATGAATGCGCTGTGCGCTTGCATCAGGGAAAAAGAAATGATCCATCAGAGCCCTCTGCGTCAGTGGAGGGTCTATGACAATCCGAGCAGGGCCCGGCTTGAGGTCCGCTTAAAAATCCATTCGAGAGAATCGCCGGCCGGCCCAGAGCAGGACGACGGCTTCAAAGAGCAACGACGTGCCGATCGGGAGGTACCACGGAAGGGACT
>CAIVHJ010000421.1 GCA_903905665.1 uncultured Phycisphaerales bacterium | reverse complement strand
GCACCGGTTCGAACAGGAGCCAGTCCGGGAACGGAAGATCGTCGAGATTTTCGATGAGAAAGCGGCGTTCGGTGTGGATCAATCGCCCGTTGCGGTCATGAACCGAGGTGTTGGGGATTCCGGTGGAAGCTTCGCCCCGAATCTGTGCCCGAACCACGTCCATGATCGCTCCTTCGCCCTCACCGACAATGGCGCAATCAGCAATTTGCATGACTTCCTCTGGCTGAACGGTCACGTGGGGTCCGCCAACGACGTGGGGAACCGATGCGGCTTTGCAGATCGCAACCAGACGAGCCACGATCGGCCACTGGTTGCTGGTGCAGGTGAAGGCGACGAGGTCGGGGGCGTGGCGAAGCAAGTCAGCGTGGAACATGCGTTCGGCGAGTTCCAGGGGGACGGCGGTGAGGTTGCACAGTCGGGTTTGGCAGCCGATTTTTTTCAGACAGGCGGAGAGACTCAGCAAACCCAGATGGGGGCCGCAGATCGCAGCGGCGCGGGACTGGGAGAGTTCGAGAAAATTCGGATAGACGAACATGACGGTGAAAGATTTGTTTTTGGGGATGGGATCAAAGTTCAAAACCGGATATTCGGCGGGGTATGGGAGGATGTCGGCGGTGTTTGGGTCGGCTGAGTTCTGAAGAATAGCGTTCATGGTATTGGAACAGTCCGTTGGGTTAACTCCACATTGGTGTGGTGTCACGATTTGTTTTCGGTTCGTAGAAAATGATCAACTCACGCCGCCTTTTGGGCATACCGCTCAACGGTCAACTCGAAAAGGATCGCCTCTAAAATTATAGCCAAGATCGGACGGCGCGTGAACGCCGGTCAGCAAGTCAGGAATGGAGAATCTGATTCAGAAAGGTTCGGAAAAGCCGCTTCCGGCGGTATCCGCGAGAACCTGCCGGGCGGAGATGCTCAAAATGACGGGAGCGATGTAGGCAGCCCTTTTTATGGTTTTGGATAAAAATGCGCGGCGGGAATCCGTTTCGGTTTGTTGGGCCGAGGAAGGTGTTTCGCTCGGTTGCACGGGTTCTGGATTCTGTTCGGTTGCCACGATATATCCCCAGTCTCGCCTCGAAATCTCCGATGATATTCTTCGTCGGAATCGTCAGATTGGATTATACAACATTTGGGGTGGAGAAGACAATTATTCGGATCCTATCCGAACCGGAATGCCGAAAGCTACGAATCGGGGATAAGGGCCGAATATCATCGTCTTGCAATGTTTTCGGACGTTGCGGTGCAAAATCCCCTGTTTTGCGTAGAAAGTTCGGCTCGGATATTTCGTTTGGTGTGACTTATATTGTATGAATTTAGCAGGGAAATCTCAGTTGTAGATGGGGTGTAAGCGGAAAGCGACGGATTATGATATTGCGTCGGGGCCTGATTCTATTGCTGTTGGGCGTGATCACCACCGGATGTTCGGGAGGACCGGAATCGGGCAACGACAACGGTCAGCCGAACAAAAACGATAACGTCGTATCCAACGAAAACGGCAACACTTCGGATCTCAGCAACACCAATCAAAATAGCAACACACCGATCAACGAAAATGAAAATGGGACATCCGATCCCAGCGCGTTCTGTGTATCACTGGGGGGGGATCGTGATGTATTTTCGAGTGATTCTGTGTCGTTACAAGCGAAGGTGGAGAATCCTCCGTCGGAGGCGGAGTTATATTATTTGTGGGAGTTTCAACAGCCGTGTCAGCGGGATGCGGCGGCGTATGAGACTCGCGTGGCGCAAAAGGATTTTGTGAAGAATCTGGACTGGATGACGATCGTTCCGGCGGACCTGACGGGTTGTACCGATAGCGCGTATGACCTGAACGTCCGAGTGGACGTGCTCGCTGTTACGTCACAAGCGAACAGAACG
>CAIVHJ010000420.1 GCA_903905665.1 uncultured Phycisphaerales bacterium | reverse complement strand
TTCCATTGCCGTAATCGTTTCGATGCAGAGAGAATTTGAGGAGCCATCGCAAAACGAATCCGAGACGCGACTGTAAAGGAGCGTGCAGTCATATCAGATCCCCCTGTGCAAGCAGGGGGCCTCTGTGTATAGGGACACGAGTCCTTCTTCCCGACTCGTGTCCCTTTTTAACAGTCAAACAGCATCGCCCCGTGCCACTGCTCTTGAGCAGTGCTCTTCCTTCCCGCTACCGGCCATCTCTCCCTATGCGAAATTACTAAACGAACCCATTGTCCCACCGACGAGTCGGTCTTCAAGTGACGTTGAAACAAGGAATTACATCCCCAATGAAGCCGTTTCCATGGGAAAACCGAACGCATGGAACCGCAAGTCACTTGGGGTTAGTATGGATGCGTCAGCGAGTGAGTTCGATCGAACCGCCCGGAATCCGGGTTGAAACGACTTCTTGACATGAGAGGACCTTCGATGGCGATCGAAAAATTTTTGGCCGAACGGGCGCTCAATGTTCAGGAATCGGGGATCCGGCGGATTTTCAACTTAGCCGCCTCGCTGAAAAATCCCATCAATTTTTCGATTGGCCAGCCTGACTTCGACGTTCCCGCCCCGATCAAGGAAGCGGCGATCGCCGCCATTCAGGCTGGCTACAACGGCTACACCGTCACTCAGGGACTTCCGCAACTCCGCGAAATGATCGCCGATCAGGTCGCACGGTATTATCCCGAACCACCCAGTGTTCTGGTGACTTCCGGCGTATCGGGTGGATTGATGCTGTCGCTCATGGCGACGGTCAACTCCGGCGACGAAGTGCTGTTTCCCGATCCATATTTTGTGAGTTATCCGAATCTGGTGAGTTGGTTCGGCGGAAAACCGGTACCGGTTTCGTTGTATCCCGATTTTCGGCTGGACCCCAAAACCCTCCAAGCCGCCATCACGTCCAAAACAAAAATCCTGATTCTCAACTCACCCAACAACCCGACCGGCGTGGTCTATGACGCCGAATCCATGAAGGCAATTTGTCGATTGGCGGACGAGCGCGATCTGCTCATCATCAGCGACGAAATCTACCGCGATTTGAGTTTCGACGGACCGGCCTGTTCCCCCATCGAATTCGCCCCGCATCGAACGATTTTGTTGCGGGGTTTTGGCAAGAGTTACGGCATGACCGGTTGGCGGATGGGGTATCTGGTCGGTCCGGCTCCGCTGGTCACGCAGATGAGCAACATGCAACAGTACACGTTCGTCTGCGCGCCCCAGCCCGCTCAGCACGCCGGAATCGTCGCGCTCGATACCGACATGACCGAATACGTCAATGCCTACCGTCGCAAACGTCAGATCGTCGAAGACGAACTGCGGGGATACTTCGAGTTCACTCGTCCATCGGGCGGGTTTTATTTTTTCCTGCGCGCCCCCGAACGTCACGAAACCGGAACCGCTTTTGTCGAAGCCGCCATCGAAAAAAATGTCCTCTGCGTTCCCGGTAACGTCTTCAGCCGAAAAGATTCGCACTTTCGGATCAGCTACGCCGTCAAGGACGAGGTTCTGCACCGCGGATGTCAGATTCTTCGCTCGCTGGTGTGATCTTTCGATGAACGCTGATGAGCGATCCTCCCCATGGCAGGCGGACATGCGGCAACAAGTGCTTCTCGCGGGACATCAACCATTGGAGCAGACGATTGAGAGGCGAGAAGGGCACGCGCAGATCAGGTTGAGCCTGATCCGGCGGGAACCATCGCGTCCACATCCGCTGCCCCAGCATCAACGGAAACAAAATCGTGTTGTAATAACTCAAAACCAGCGATTGGAGCGGCAGAGGAGCAAACAAGGCCCGGAATTGCCGAAACGTATACCGCCGAAGGTGATGGTGAAGTTCATCGCGCGGCGTCCAAAGCCACGCATAAGCAGGAACCGTGCACACGAGAATTCCCCCCGGCCGCAACAACCCCGCCGCCGACTCCGCCGACTCCGCATCGCGATTCACGTGCTCCAGAATATCCGACAGAATCACCACGTCGAACGACTCCGCCTCCAAAGGAATACGGTCCGGCAGCGCACCTTCCAGGATGGTCAATCCACGACTCCGACCGTAATCGCAGGCCAGCGAAGACGAATCCACACCCACTACTTCAAGTCGTTTGCGCAACCGATTCAACAACGCTCCGCATCCGCACCCAATGTCGCACGCCCGCAAAACGCGATCAGAAATCTTCGGCAGATAACGATCCACCAGGGACAGAATGATCTCGTGCTTGGCAACGAACCACCAGAATCGTCCCTCGAGTTGGAACATCTCGTGGTACAGCGACTCATCCATGGGGGTTGTCCCAGCCCTTTTCTCGATCGATCAGATACAGCGGTCGATTCTGGGTGTGGCGGAAGATGTGTCCGACGTATTGCGCGAGGATTCCCATCATGATCAAAAGCACGCCGCTCAGGAAAAACATCGCACACGCCAACATCGCGTATCCTTGGAACGGCATATTGAGAAACAATTTCTGAATGACGATGATCGCCGTCATCACCACGCTGAGCACCGTCACCAATCCGCCCAGCCAAATCGCCAATTGAAGCGGGATCAGCGAAAAACCGCAAATCGCTTCCCAGGCCAGTCGCATCAATTTCATTGCGTTGTATTTGGTCTGACCGGCGTGTCGTTCGTCGCGGTCGTACAATACTTCTTCCTGTCGAAACCCCACCCAACTCACCAGCCCGCGAACGAATCGCGGATTTTCGCGGCATTGACGCAGCGCCTCCACCACCCGGCGATCCATCAATCGAAAATCACCCGTATCGGGAGGGATGTGCACATCGCTGAGATAGTGCAATAGTCGATAGAATCCGAACGCCGTCAGTCGTTTGAACGGCGATTCACCCGCACGATGACGCCGCCGCGCATAGACGACCGCCGCTCCCAACCGCCATCGCTCCAGCAGTTGTGAAATGACTTCCGGCGGGTCCTGCAAATCGGCGTCAATCAACACGACGGCATCTCCATTCGCGCGGTCCAGCCCTGCCGTGGTGGCGATCTCGTGTCCGAAATTGCGGCTCAGGGACAAGTACTTCACATGGGAGTCCCGTTGTGCCAATTCCTCCAGAATCTCCGGTGATCGATCCCGGCTGCCGTCGTTGATGAAGATGATTTCATAATCGTCCGCCTGTCCCGCCACAGCCCGACTCAACCGATCGTGAAGCAGCGACAAGTTGCCTTCTTCGTTATACACCGGTACGACGATCGACAATTTCATGTTGGACTTTCCTGAACACGGCTGAACAACGACCATGATCTCTATTTTTGATTCCGAAGTCTATTCATCATTTTCGTTTGCCGAAGGGGGTTGGACAAGTGCGATTTCGAGGTCCGGTTCCCGGACGATCCATTTCGTGGTCAGACCGACCTCATCCTCAAGTTCCGCCGGACTGCAATAGTAGGACCGATGCGGGGCTTCGTGAGTATAGATCACCACGAACGGTTCCTTCGGTTTGCGAGAATCCAATTCGTCCAGCCAAGTCTTTAGCCGAATCGATCGATCGGCTTCGGATCGCATCGAAGGAGCCCGAAGTTCGGTGAAACTCCGGCATTCCGGCAAACTCACCAGGCTGTCGTTTCCGAACAAATCCGAGAAATGCTCCGGTATGTTCGACGCGAAATGCGAGGGATGGGCGGATACGGCAACCCACTCCCGCGCCCGAATCACCGACGGCGGGACTTCCATTAACACGCCGTTCCGTGCATAGGTTTTGTACCGCGAGGGTTGAATCTCCGCCGTACTCCACTGTCCCAGTTGCCACGCCGTCCCGAACGCCGCCATCAGCAAACCAACCTTGACCATCCCATATCGCGTCCGCCAGGGTAAACCGACGAGGACCACGGC
>CAIVHJ010000419.1 GCA_903905665.1 uncultured Phycisphaerales bacterium | reverse complement strand
CGGTTCCAGAGTTCCGCCGGAATCGATTCAGACTGGGCCTGCCGATCCATTTCTCGAAAGAGTCGGACGATCTCGTCATGAATAGCTTCTCCGTCGAGAGGCGCACCCTTGCGGCACTTGCGCACAAAAGCAGACACATACAAGAACACCGGCGCGGTCATTTCGGCAAGGGTTTTCGCCACGATTCAGCGCCTCCCTTCGTCGCCGAGGATTGAATACGCTTCAATGGTTTTTTGTCCGGCGAGGCTTCTGAGTCGATCCCCCACTGCCAAGGGCAGTTCGGGCCGAACGGCGTACTGGTAATGATTCCAATAGGCCGACGGTTCCGAAGACCATCTCTTTTTTTCCACAACCCAGTTCGACGGATTCAGCGCTGCAGACAGTTCTTCGGGTGCCGCCAACAACGCGCTCTGGGCGCCGGCCAGAATGGCCGAAAGCCAGCGGATGAGAAGATCGGCATGGTTTTTCAGTCGCCCCAGATGGGCCGGATCACCCTGCAAGGCTCCCGGAAGAATCGCATCGATGTCGAGCAGGCCCTGGCGCTTCAGATTCTCCGCCAGATTCCGAATGGCCGGATCGGTTTTGCCCAGGCATTCAAGTTGAGAAAAAACCGTCTGCTCGATTCTTCGAATCGCCACAGCCAGCAGCGCCGCGGTCTGCGCCTCCGGCGTGGAATCGATCGCTTCGCATTGGGATGATGTGTCGTCTTCCATGTGTTTATCCTTGAGGCGTCAGCGGGGTCCAATTGAATCGCTTGCATAAACGAAACCCGATTGTACCAAATCGTTTCTGTCTCGCCTCAAGCGTTCGCGATCCGAAGGGTGGAATCCCGGCTTGTTGGAGGGCGGGGTCCTGATCGAGCCACGCTCCCCCCACGACAATCGGCGTACCCTCGCCGCTGGAATCACTACAGTATTCCCACACGCCGCCGTAAAATTCAAACGGCGTTTCCTTCGCTGGGGAGTCGCCGAGTTGCCGAGCGGCTTCGAGCCACTCTGATTGGGTCGGGATCGAACACGACAATGACTCGGCAAAATCCACGGCTTCTTCCAGCGTCAGCCCCACCACCTGTTTTGCGGGGGGTTCGCCCACAAGTTCCTTCCAGATTTGCCATGGCCGGTCTGCTCGTTTCCAATAATTCGACATGTCGGAAACCCGCACTTCCCGCTCCTGGATGTAAAACACGTCGTCCGATCCGGAATCTCGGCGAATCGGTATCAACCGAAAGGTCAGCGGTTCAGAACCCGCCGTCGCTCGCAGCGCCGCGCGAACTGGAAAACCGGAAACATACTCGTCCGAAAGCGGCTCAAAAAGCGTTTGTGCGGATTCCATTGAAGACATCCAGCCTTCCAGCCGCTGCTGTTCGGCATCCGACAGTTCCTGCCAACCAGCCTGAGCAAAATCACGCCGAATTCCGTCCAGTTCCCCCCATGTGGCCCGTTCGAGTCGCCGGGCGAACGTTTCGTACGCCAAACCGGAGAACATCCACAGCGGATCGCTCCGTTGATCCCATTGAAGAGCGTCGCCCACGACCCGAAAGCCGAAACTCCGTGGTCGATATTCCGACGCTCTTTGTGGATCAGGGGGGGTGGGCACCACATCGATATACAATAAATCTGCGGCTTGCTCGTCCTCCCGAAGGCTGACGTCAAACCGGATTTGATCTTTTTTGAATTTCTCGAACATTTCGTTGATCGCCTCTGGTGATCGGTGCGTTCCTTCGAAAAAAGTCAAATACCCGACCCTGTCGGCAGCGTTCCACGCCCGTTTGAATCGATTTAACAGATCGGGTCCGTGCTGCTGACGAATCAGCGCCGGCGCCCGATCCGGCCAGTCGATCCGCACATTGGATGAAATGGTCCAGCCCTGAGAGTCCAATGGAATCTCGACGGTCGGACTGCGGTACTTCTGGTCACTGGTTATGCCTGGTTGATACTCAATAGAAACCGACATCGCACTGGGGTGGTCCTCTGGCGACTCCAGAACCAATTGGGCGGATCGGCACTGCGTCACCCACTGGAACATCTGACGAACGCGATCGGGGGCGGTTGTATTGGTCATGGAGGCCAATCGGTCTGCGTCCTTCGCGGAAAACGCAGTGGCCAACCGATCGAACTCAGTTTTGACGCACCAGTCCCGATGTTCCAGCGGTTCTTCTGCTGGCTCCAACGCCACGCCAGTCAGCGTGCAGGAACCCGCAGGCTCGACGCACTGATACGAAAACGTCAGCCTTGGCGGAACGCTCAAAATGGCCTTTCCCCCGCTATCGCAGAGTATTGCTTCGGCGAAAACGGCTGATTCGCCGGGGACGGGCTTGAAGGGACCCAGTTCAATCTTTTTGGGATCGGATTGAAAAAGCAGATACCCAAGCGGATCTCGT
>CAIVHJ010000418.1 GCA_903905665.1 uncultured Phycisphaerales bacterium | reverse complement strand
TGATTTCCAGTGAAACCGGAGCACCCATCGCGCGATCGTAAACCGACAACACATAAACCGAAGTTTCTATTCCCAGAAATCCCAGGTGCTCCGCCAGGGCCAATATCGAAGCGAGATGCAAACTGTGCGCGCCTCGAAGGTAGTCATAAGCCGCTCCCCAACCACACGAGTCCTCTGGAAATGCAATCCGACACCACTTGCCGGCGGGAAACGCTTCCGTTTGTTCGATAGCAACGATGAATACAACCGATTTGGGAACCTCATAGTTCGGTTCATAGAGGATATCCCAAATGGGGCCGGCTCCATGATCCACACTGACACACTCACCCATGCGCTGTTCCAATTCGTGGCTGACCAGCAAAGCCACCGCCTCATCGCCGCAAAGATTGTTGCCGACTCCGAGAATCAGCGCTTTCTGTTTCATGAATGTCCCTTACAAGGTCCAGGTTCAACCACAAGACTCTCCGGACCAGGATAAGAGAGTCTTGTGTTTGGCTGTCCACAAAGTGTGATTGGGTTTATCCATTTTTCGAACGGATGTCGGGGAAGGGCAAGATTCAATAAGATAAGAACAGAGTGCAAGCTCCATTTTCTCCTTCGCGATCCATTCCCATGCTTGAATCATCCTTCCTCGAGTTGATTCGTTTCTTACCAATATTTTGGCGCCAAAACTGTCGTTATCATAAAAATAGCATTAAATAAAAGACGCACCATTAGGCCTTCGATGCAATTGAATTGGACTTTGGTCCAATAAGGCAATAAAGCCCTGAGTTTCTTGTTGGTGTTTGAATACCGGCATGCTCTCGACAAGCAGGAATAACTCCACCGTGGTGCTGATCGTGAAAGCGTAGCGTTAATGGGAACTCTGTCTTTAATTCAAACCTCCTCGGAAAACGGCTCAGGCGAGACCACGATTGGCTCTCCTTAGCCCCTTACTGGCGACAGATCATATTGGTTCATTCCACCGTCACGCACGTTCTCGCAGGACAGGCGTTGGCTTTTCGCCGCAGCGTGCCGCTGGAACCGTGTCCCATCGACACGTCGTCAGTGAGGATCCGTTGCCAGACCTCCCAACGGTGGACGGAAACGTCGGCGTCGGCCTCAAAGCCCAGCCTCACTTTGCTTCCGTTGAGTTCGAGCACCGTGACTTTGAGCAGGGGGTCGGCGCGGTTGATGTTTCCTACGACCACGGATTCATTGTGTTTTCTCGATAAAACCAACATGGCAGAGCCTCCGTTCTCTCTCTACGTTTTGCACGTTTCGCTGGTGTTCCAGGATTCAGCAGATATGTTTTCAGCCATCAGGTACACTTGCACCGTGGTACCGCTTGTGAAGACTCCCACCACGGTGCCGCTAGCCGGCTCGACTTCCGCGGTCGCTTCGCGCACTTCTACTCCGGTGATTCTCTTGATCTCCTGCCGCAGTGAGTCGGAGGAGCTGGCGAACAGTTTTCGATGAAACTCCTGCACCTGAGCGGCACCTGCCGGATTCTTCTGGGACAGGGCCCGCTCGGCTTGGGACAAGGCCCCGTGCAGCGTGATCACCAGCGTGCCGTCGCACTGGACCACCGTCACCGACTTGGGAACATTGCCCGTCCTCTTCTGCTCGAACGCGCTGGCCGCTTTGGCAATCTGCTGCGCCTTGGTTAAATCGGGTTTGTCTATCAATCTCATTTCCTCACCTGGTCGTGACCGTCGCACGCAACGGTAAGCCAAGAATCGAGAAACAAAAAAAAGCCGACGTGGTCAAACACCCGAAGGCATTCGATCACGTCGGCTTACTCTTCAACGAGCCGCCCGGCACACAGCCGGGTTGCCCTTCATTTAGTCATCCGACAACTTCGATTCGAATCATACTCTGAACCGGTAGAAAACTCAATACCGATCTACTCGTATATGAATTATATCTTGTTTACCTGTGAAAGCCAGTGAATTATTGTCCATTTTTGTTTTTTATGTCATTTGCCAAAGATGACATGGAATCCGGCACTCCCTTTGTAAAAAATCGGCTGCTCGATCAACTCGTGGCCAGAACAGCTTTCGGACTTGCTCGCCTGATTGCAAACACATGGTCCATGGCGGCGTTGGTGTTATCCTGCAGGACATACCTGAGTTCCTCGTGCAGAGAGTATTCCATGTGAGAGCGCCGATGCGTACAACATCATAAAAATGCCTCGGATTGTCCTGCATAACCATTGTAATCTCTTTGCAGTAGATGAATCTGGTCTCTGATATTCCGACAGCTTATTCTAATTATCTCTCGAAACCTGCTGAAGAATTTCGAGGATTCCACTGGTATTCGTCATACACCACATGAAGCGGAAACGCATCAAGATCGTAAGTGCTTAGGAGCGCGTTGTCATCATTATTATGTGTGGAACGGACGGAAACCTGTGACACTTGATAATCGGTCGTGTGAATGCGGTTGATGGTCTCAGCGGCTGCAAGTGGGTACAGGGGACTGATGCCAAGTTGTTCAGAGAAGAAAGCGGCGGCGTTTTGCGGAACGCGCTCATGCATCATGTTATGAATCATCTTGCCGTGAACAGTCCTGAATCCGCGCGCCGTGTACCACTCCACGGCTTCCTTTGACTCTTTTTGACACGCGGCGAAATCAAAGTCGCCGATAAAAATGGCTATGGGTAAATCGCGATAGGATGCTACGGTTGACTCGTCCAGAAGCTCAGAAGAGAAGTTGGACAAACTGGGAGCCAAGCACGTAAACCTGCCGGGAAAACGATTTACAAAATAATGAGCCAGATATCCGCCGCTCGACCAACTCGTGGCGAGTACGGCTTTCGGATCCGCTCGCGTGGTCGAAAACACGTGGTCCATGATGGCGATGACGTTGGTCTTGTCCTGCAGAAGATAGCTGTGCTCTTGGCGCAAAGGGTATTCCATAAAGAGGTCCGAGGAGTATAACTCCGGAGCACAGATGATGTAGCCGTAATTGTCGGCTTCCTTTTCCCACGCTCGTTCCTGGGCTTGCGCCGAATCGAACGGTTTCATGCCGTGAAAGGCAACGACCAGCGGCCAGAGTTTTTTCTCGTTCTGTGGATACTGGCCGTCGGTCATCACATAGTCGGTAGGCAGGTAAAGATGGTACCAAGCCTTCGTGGAGGGCTCCTGAACATATTCATACCGCCCTTGTCCGCGGGGCTGGTAAACAGCGCAACCCTGACCCAAGACGACACCGACCGTGAGGAGGGAAAACCACATCGCAGGAATGCCTCGTGCCGCCCTGGATAACCTTGATGGCCTCTTCGCATTAGGTAAATCTGATCTCTGATCTTCCGACAACTTCATGTTATGACGTTTCTCCAACGCTCAAAAAGCAACATTCCACGTGAATCGAGTCCTTCTCCACGGCGTTAAGGCTTTCTCGCGAAATCTCTGTCGGTTAGCCCAACATTAAACTTCACATCGCTAATGACGTATCGCCCCAGCAGCTTCGTTTTTCCTTCGTCGGCGTACGAAATACAGCAGGTCGGAAGCAGGTATTCCTTGTCCATATGGACCACGAGAAGCCGATCGGGGTAGCGTCCGTTGTCATCCGTGTACGGCAATCGCCGCTCGAATATATAAGTCTGCCGGCCCGCCAGCATGCCCTCGCCCACGTACCGAACATCCAACTCATCGCGAGCAGTACTCAGGTCACAATACTTGAGGATGAGCTGCAGGCTATTGCGAAAGCCGAACTGATCAATCCGTCGGCGTGCCGCTTTCTTTGCGTCGGGACCATCGATCGGCCGGAGCACGTCGCTCACGAACAGTCGGGCGATGATGCTTGCGGGTTCGACCACTGCAAACTTCTCTCCCCGGTCGCCCGTCCACCGACCTTCGACATAAATGGCGCGCCGGGCCTTGTCCTCATTTTTGGTCCACAACATATTGACGCTGTATGGCTTCTCGCGGAATTTGACCTGAATCACCTGCTCGTCCCTTATTTGTCCGCCGACCATCTCTTGCTTCTCAAACGTACAACTGTAATCGAATACGGTTTGTTTATAGTGATCCAGCGCTGTGCGAAAAACGCCGACCGGATCGGCTATAGCGTTCGCGACAAATGGATCGACCGCAGGTGCAAGCGATTGATCGAGGGCATAGGTGGAGCCTGAACTGACCCTGGCTCCGGGTACCTCGTCGGCGGAAAACAACCGCGACTGTACGCAGAATCCGACCATCAACAACAACCCAACAACGGCTGGCATCTTCCTGCCCGTTCTCTGCCGTTGACAAGATTTAGCCGTCTGGGCGACTTGCCGCGCCATCGTTAAATCAGGTTTTTCCATTGGACCCATCTTTGGGGTTGCCATTGTGCAAACCCGCCGTAATCAAAAAAACCGACGTGGCCAAACACCCGCAGGTATTCGAGCACGTCGGTTTACTCTTCAACGAGCCACCCGGCATACCGCCGGGTTGCCCTTCATTTAGTCATCCAACGACTTCGATTCGAATCATACTCTGAGCCGGATTGAGATTCATACCAGCCCATTCCTAAGATGAATTATATCCTGTTTACTGGGGAAAGCCAGTAAATTGTCGTTTCTTGCTGTGCTTTTGATATCATCTTCCGTAGATTACGTTGGAATTTGGTACTCCGTTTGCCCGCCAATGCAAACAATCGGGCGGCCCATGCGTGGCCTAGAGTTAGGAGATGTAGCATTCTGGAGGACGCCGTGAAAACACAAGGAGAAATCGAAGCCGCCGTTTGCCAGGAAATCAACCGCATTGAACAGGAATACATGGGCCGGGGACCGAAGAGTATTCACACCTACTTAATCGGGGATCTTCTGGTGGTTCGTCTCCAGGGAGTGTTAACTGTGGCGGAGCAGCAACTGGCCAACTCGCCTCCAGCCGAAAGAGGTCGGAGCCTGCTCAAACAAGTACGGACCCAACTGATAGAAACAGGGCGATCGGTCCTGGAAACCGTGATCGAGGGGATCACCGGCGTCAAGGTATTGAGCCTGCACCACGACATCAGCACGATCACGGGTGAAGAAGTCCTGATCTTCACGCTGACCGAGTCACCCCTCTTCCGCGAAATAAAAAAGAAATAATCCCCGTAAGCCCTCACAGATAATCGTAGATCGTTCTTTCGAAATTGACAACACCAAAGACCGCTCTCCCGATGAAATCGGGATCGTGGGTCTGATAGACAGATACTTCGATTACGCAGTGTTGCAATAGCTCATTAACGATACGTTGATTTTGTCGATAGCGCGTGGTAGGTTTTGGGGCATGGTTAAACGAAAGAAATCACAGCAGGTCTCGAAGAAGACCTCTGTTTTGGCAAACAGACCTTCAGCACTACTCGATACATCTCGACAAAGTACGACGGGGCAGCGCAGAAAGGGAGTTACCGCATGATAAGGAATAGGCTCCTGTTCGCAGACGACGACAGCGAGGGAAGCGCGATGGTGGCGACCAAACCTGCGCCGCTTACCAGCGTATGGGAGCGGAGCGATGGCGAACTGATTGAGGCAATCCTTCAGTTTTACCCGACCATCGAACCTCATCCGATCCTCGATTCAACGTACAACGCCGGAAGAATGTGGAAAGGCTCGATGCGTCAGGTGGTCTCGATGGACATCGATCCGCAGCACAAGCCCATGATTCTTGGCGATAACCGCGTGATGAAGGGCGTGCCGTCAAACAAGTTTGGCGTGGTCGTTTACGACCCGCCGCATGTAGGTCCACAAGGTCGTGACAAGAGCGTAAAGCGGTTCGACGTGGATTTTGGGGCGACAATGGAATGCGGAAAAGAACACGGGTGGACCCTGAGCTATCTTTATCCGCCGTTTCTCCGGCAAGCAAAGCGTGTCCTCAAGCCGCAAGGATTGTTGCTCGCGAAAATCACCGATATGGTGAACAGCCATAAATCCCGCTGGGCACATTGTGATTTCATGCGGATGGCGGAAGAAGCAGGTTTCACCGTATGCGATCTGATCGTCAAGATTCGCAAAGGCCCAATGATGTCTACGAAGTGGAAGAACTCGCATCATGCGCGGAAACGCCACTGTTTCTGGATTATCTGCCGTAATGGAAACTCTTGCGAACAGGATGGATACGAACGGTCATAGATTAGCCGCCGCGGTGCCTGACAATGTTCGCCAGGATGTTCTTAAGCAGGGGGGAAGTTCCACGGCATCGCGCCGCCCAGGCACGCCCGCGGTGAAGCACGTCCCATTCAGATTTCGCCTGATCGAATCGACCTTCTCCGGGTGTGTGGTTTCCGAACCCGTCCACTACAGTATTCCACAGTGGTGTAAACTGCCGAATTAATTGGGCCTCACACGCAGAAATCAAATCAGATTCGGTTCCACCGAGAATCATAAAGCGACAACAAAAATCACCGACTTCAAGGTTGCCAACTTCGTTGATGTTGCCGGCATGTTCCGCCAATCGCCCATACAGAGGCCGGATGTTAGGGCCGACGCGCCCGACCCGACCGACGCGCCAACCCGGAGGGACGGCCTTTCCCACGTAAATTGGCGTTTTGGCATGCTTTGGGTCTGCCGCCGCAATGTGTCTATAGTGCTCGAAACCGCCGCAATAGTAGAGTGCATAGACACCGGCGCCGGGAAAATGGTCAGCGGGCGGAAGCGGGTGAATCGGCGAGGCCATCATGAAGCGCATTGCTTCCTGAATCACGCTCTCCATCTTCGGAGAAGTAAAGGTGTGTTTCTTAAGATCGACGGCGGCAGGCATCATGAGTTGATTTTACGGCAATTTCCTACTGGATGCCAGACCGGTGCTATGAGCATCGACGGTTGAATCGCGCCAGGACGGAATGCCACTGCAAAACAGTACACTGAAACTTGAACCGCTTTAGCAGGCTGCTGCAAAAGTCGGTATTGACACGGCTGGTAAGATTGGGATGTTTTAGGCAAGGAGGTCTCTATGCGGGGTCAACCCAACGATCAGCCGAGCATGTTCTATTCTTTGTGTATTG
>CAIVHJ010000417.1 GCA_903905665.1 uncultured Phycisphaerales bacterium | reverse complement strand
TTATCATTCAAAACTGCTTTGTAGAAAACTCAACGATCGGCGTTGTTTTATCAGAGCCGCGACCGTAAGGGAGCGGTTTGTTCACCGACTGAAGACCGCTTGCTGACGCGCGCGGCTCTGTTCGATGTTGGTTTCTATAGAGCAAATTCAAAACACGAATCATGTGAAAGGACCACTCATGGAAACGACGCTCGTTATTTTGAAACCGGACGGGGTGCAACGCGGTTTGATCGGTGAGATGATTTCGCGGTTTGAGCAAAAAGGATTGACGATTGCGGGAATGAAAATGGTGAATCTTTCGCGCGAACTGGCCGAACGGCAATACGCCCCGCACAAGGGCAAACCGTTTTATCCCGGCCTGATCGACTACATCACCTCTGGTCCCGTCGTCGTGATGGCGGTGCGAGGGGCGCGCGCCATTGAAATCACCCGAAAAATGATGGGCAAAACTTTCGGCTTTGATGCCGAACCCGGCTCCATCCGCGGAGACTTCAGTTCCAGCACCACCTATAACCTCATCCACGGCAGCGACAGCCCCGAAGCCGCCGCCCTCGAACTCGCCCTCTATTTCAAACCCGACGAACTTCTCGACTACGTTCCCTGTCAATACAAGTGGGTCTTCAAACCCGGCGAATCCTGAATCCTTTTTTCCGTAGGCGCGAGCCTGCGGGCTCATCGGAATTTTCCTTTCGGGGAAGCGAGGCGGCCATCGTAGAATAGGCGCGGTCCACCGATTTCAGATGATCCGCCAAACGGCGAAGCCATTCCGGTTGACCCTTCATACAGACTTGTCGTTTGGCGGACCTTCCGAAGGAAGTTGCGTCACTCGATTGTGGATCATCCACCAAACGGCAAACCGCAAACAAGATTTTACATTGTGTCAGAATCGTGGTCGAAATGTTCGAGGGGGCAGTCGGTGCAGAGGGCGGATTTGCGGCAGTGTTTCTTCCCAACGGCTACCAACAGGGCGTGGTACTCGTTGAACAAATCGACGTCGGCGGGCAGGTTGCTCTCGAAAAGTTCCTTCAATTCGTCGTAACCCCAGTCCGGGGCCGCCAATCGGTGGCGGACCATCACTCGATGCGTGTAAGCATCGACGACAAACGTCGGTTTTCCACAAGCATAGAGGAGGATGCAATCGGCGGTTTCGGGACCGATTCCCGAAATCGACAGCAGCGACTCCCGAAGCGTCGATAGCGGCGTCCTGGTCATGAAATCCGGGTCGAATTGATATGTTTCGTCGAGCCAGTGAGCGAAGGCTTTCAGCCGCCGGGCTTTCACCTTGGCGGTGCCCACCGACCGGATCGTGCCCGCCAGCGCAGATTCATCAAGCCGATCGATCGCCCGGAAATCCAGCAACCGCTGTCCCCGAAGCGAATCGATCGCCCGCTCAACGTTTTTCCACGCCGCATGCTGAACGAGAATAGCCCCGATGATGGTTTCAGTGGGGGTTTTCGCCGGCCACCAGTGCTGGGGGCCAAGGTGGTTCAGCAAGGCGTGATAAAGTTCCATCAATTTTTTGCCGGTGGGGGTCATTGACCCATTCTTTCAATTCGTCATCATAGTGTCAACGGAGATGAACTGTGGGATACATTGAAGACGCGCGACGCCCGTTGCACAGCCTGGTATATCTGCTGCCGCTGATCCTGGCATACGAAATCGGGGCCTGGATGGTCAACCCGTCCCAGCCGATCGTCCAGCAGGATCGCGTTATCGCCTATCACCTGGTCCGAATGTTCTGGAGTCTGTTCGGCGCGACGGGATTTTTCCTGCCCGGAATCGCCATCATCATCATTCTGCTGGTGACGCACGTTTTGTCCGGCCAACCGTGGAAGGTCCACTGGTCCACACTATTGGGAATGGGCGGCGAGTCGTTTGTCTGGACGTTGCCGCTGTTTTTGTTGTACCGGTGGATTCGCGTCATGTCGTCAACTCCCAGTCCTCGCTCCGAATGGTTTGAAAACGTCGTCGTGAGCACCGGGGCGGGCGTGTACGAGGAGATGATTTTTCGGTTGATTCTCATTACGGCGCTGGTGATCGTGCTGGAGGACGTGCTACGGATCAAAAAAGACAAAGCCCTGATCTGGTCGGTGCTGATTGCGGCGATTTTGTTTTCGGCGCACCACTATGAACCGCTGGGGGGCGAACCGTACCGTTTCGGGAGTTTCGTATTTCGCACCCTTGCGGGAATCTATCTGGGGGCGATGTTCCTGTTTCGCGGATATGGAATCACCGCCGGGTGCCACGTGATCTACAACGTGGTCGTTGTGACCCTCGACGCAATCCCGCCATAAGCAACATCAGTAAAGTAGCAAGCAACGAAGTCTGGGTATTTGCGTGGCGGGTTTTTCGGAACTAAAATGAACTACTGGAGATAGCGGTGCCTTAGGGCCTATTCCATTACCCCTCTCCCCTAGAGGGGAGAGGGTAGGGTGAGGGGCAAGCAGGGGAATTTGACCCTCCCCCCAATCCCTCCCTGGCAGGGAGGGGTGGTATTAGGATAGATTCTTACTCCAAACAAGGAATCAAACCGTGCTCGATGAGATGTTTCGACTTCAAGGTGAACTGAACAAGCGGATCGGCTATGATACGCAACTACTTAGGGAAAACTTCGATCCCGTCAAGGCGGGGCAATGGTTGAACGATTACATCATTGCCGCAGCAAACGAGTTGGAGGAATTACGGAACTGCACGTTTTGGAAACATTGGTGCAAAGAGGCTAAAGACGGTCGGCGCTTTGAGTTACACGATCTTCAGAACGCTAGGGTGGAGGTGATCGACCTGTTCTTTTTCCTGATTAGCATGGCGCAATGCGTTGGATTGAGCGCCGAGGAGGTCGCCGAACTCTACAAACAAAAACTCAAGGTCAACCACGACCGCCAAAACAGCAATTATTCAATGGCGAACAAGACGGAATCCGACAATAAGAATATCCGGCTGAACCGCAAGAACTCATAGATTTTCCTGCAAGGGTTCGCGATTTTTGCAATTAGGATTTGTAATAAGTGGAAATTGATCGACTTGGGGAATATCATTCAGTTGGATGTGAATCGTTGTGTTCCAGATGGACCAGTTGTATCATGAACGTTCACTGTGGGTTAGGGTAAAAGACCGGATTGCCGGTTGGGAGGTTTGATCATGAAGAAACTGAGTATCGTGGCTGTTTTTGCCCTTGTCGGAATCGCAGTTCCAAACGCTTGGGGGCAGGATGAACCGACGAAGCCCGAAAGAGCAACCGAAGTCAAAAAAACCGAAACGGCTCCTGCGCCTGTCGGAGCAAAGCCCCTGACAACCGTCAAGGAACGTCGGGAAGAACGGCTGCTCAAAACACTGAAGACGCTGAACAAGCCCATCGAGAGCGTGAATTGGGAAGGTGAAACATTTGGAGATTTGCTGGAGGAATATTTCAAGAAACAGCAGGGAATGGACAACATTCTGGTGCTTTGGAAAGTGATTGAATCCGGAGACAGCGGTGTGGCTGCGGATTCGGAAGTGAATCTGACGCTCACCAACACGACGGTGGCCGAAGTGCTCGACGAAGTACTGGAATATGTGTCCACCGGCGCCTCCACCGATTCCGACAAGTTGACCTATTACGTGATCGGCGGGATGGTTCGGATCGCTCCAAAATCCTACTTCAACAGAAAGTTATTCGTGCGTGCTTACGACATAACCAGCTGCGTGGTACCGGTTCCGATGTTCAACGGAGCGCCCCAGGTCAGCGTGAACAACCAAAACCAGCAGCAGGGTGGAGGAGGACAGGGCGGGAGCGGAGGCGGAGGCAGCGGTCAAAGCATCTTTGGGGGATCATCCGGAGGCGGCGGTGGCGGCAGTGGCGGCAGTGGCGGCAGTGGCGGGCAGCAGCAGGATTATGCCGCATTGATGGATACCTTACGTGACGCCGTCAAAGAGGTCATCAAGTCGATCAATCCCGAAACATGGGATGATGGAGGCGGGCCGGGTAAGATCTCCGATCTGAGGCGGGGTCAGCTGGTGATTACTCAGACCATTGAGATGCACGAAAAAATCGGAGGCATGTTTGGTTATACCGGTAAAGCATTTGATTAGATTGAGGAATGATTTCGTCGCACGATATCGGGTTTTATGAGTTTGTTGGATTTGTTTGAAGCGAAAAGGGCGTGAGGATTTCACGTCCTTTTTTATTGCGCTAAGGAAGGCCATTCGATGGGGGTGCGGCTGTTTTGATTGTCTCCGCAATCCGGTTATGGAGTTCCTGTCCGATCAGTTGAATTGCGATGATCTTGTGGTCGGGCCCGATGAGGATCGTGCAGGGGATCGCACGGATACCGAGTGAGTCGGCGAGGCCCTGTGCGCCCGATTCCGCCCCTTGCGCCTGGGGCCAGCGAATGTCATTTTTTTCGAGGATGTTTTTCAGGGTTTGTTCGTCGCGGTCGAGGCTGATTCCGATCAGCAGAAAATCGGATCGGGAACCGAAATCCTGGTAAATCTGTTTTATGTTCGGCATTTCCGCCATGCAGGGGCCGCACCACGTCGCCCAAAAATCCAACAGTACATAGCGATCGGAAATTTTCGAGATTTCGAATCGTTGACCGTCCATGGCAGTCAGCGTGACATCAGGAATGGCGTCGCCGACTTTGGCGGAGCACAGGTTCGGGGAGTCCACGTCTTGTTGCGATAATATCTGTTCGAGTTTGAATTCATAATCGTTGCGATCGGAGCGAATGGTCTGGTTGTAGATTGCTCCGACGTTGCGGGAAACGATATCAAGCGTGAACTCATCCGGCGGCGCGTTTTCCAGAACGAATTTTCCCTGCGCGCTGATTGGGGCGTGCAGTCCGATGGTTTCGTAATTCTTCCAGCGGGACGAAACGACCTGCCCCTTGGACACCGGTTGACCCTGGGCATCCACGACTGAGCCCGTGACGGCGCGTCCTTTGTCCATGGTGAAATCTGCCGTGGCGGTTTGTCGCGGGGTCGTGGTAATGATCTGGAGTTGTGGCGCGTAGCCGGCCACGTGAACGGTGAGGACGGTGGGGCCGGCGGGGAGACCGACGATTTCATATTCGCCCCTGGAATTCGTGAATCCGCAGGGAGATTGATCGCTCCGGGTCGGCCCTGCGGCGACGCGTGCGCCGTTGAGCGGATCACCCGAATCCGCAGCCTTGACGATGCCTTTGACAGAAGCGGCGGGTTGCATTTTCAGGGTCTTTTGGACAGAAAATTCGTCGGGATCAAAGTGAATTTCCTGATCGTAGCGCCCCGTGGAAACAAAGTCGCGGTGGGTCAGCCGGATTCGGACAGTATCGGCGTCACTGGGGATCTGCTTGAACGTGGTCTGACCCTGCGAATCGGTGGTGGCGGTACGGGAATCATCGTGCCGGTCCACTTCGATTTCGACGACCGCATCGGGGATGGGCTGGTCGGTTTCGTTGACGACCGTCAGCTGGAGAATCTTTTCCGGGTACATCACGATGCGTATGGGCCCCTGCGCCATTTCCGCAGAAACTCTCAACTGTTTTTTGCCGAATCCCTGTGCTTCGACCGTGATTTGCGCGCCGCCCGGAATCAGTTTGTTGAATTCAAATCTGCCGGATTCGTCGGTCGTGGCGTGATCGGTTCGGTAGGGGGTTTGCAGTTCCACTTTGGCGCCGGCCAGAGGTAATTCCTCAAGGAATTCCACGACGTCACCGCCCAGAGCCAGCGCCCCGATCAAATCGACATAAGCAAAAGGTTCGGGGTCGTCGTCCGTGACTTCCACTTCCAATTCGAGGGGTTCAAAGTGATCACACGCGAATGTTAGTTTAAATTTACCGCGATGACGCCCCTCGAACTTGATCTGAAAATCCCCGATCTCGTTGGATTCGACCTGGGTCGTAACGGACGGGTCATCCGCTTTTTGGGCGGAAATGGATGCTTTGGACACACCGCGGCCCAGCGCATCGCCGACCTGACCTGTGATCGTCGTGAAAACCGGCGGAGTTTGATTGTCGTTGGATGTTTCGGCGGGTGGATCAGTTTTGGGGGAAGCCGAGGTTTGCGCAGCACCGGGGACCGCGCACAAACCCCCCAGAAGCACTCCCAGAGCGACGGGGAATAAGTTCCTGCCGACGAGAGGTCGGCGC
>CAIVHJ010000416.1 GCA_903905665.1 uncultured Phycisphaerales bacterium | reverse complement strand
TTCAAAATGTTCGATGCTCCGCGCGCTGCCCTGGCCTATTCCCTCGCTCAGCGAGATCAACACCACCGGTCGATGAAATTCATCGACGAGCCTCGCCGCCACGATTCCGATAACCCCGACGTGCCAATTTTCAGCCGCCAAGACCACCGCCCGGCAATTGTCATGATGCATGCCCGCACTGCGAACCATCTCCCTCGCCTGCTGGGTGATTTTCTTTTCGAGGGATTGGCGAGATCGGTTCTGATCGTTGAGATACATGGCGATTTCGCGCGATCGTTCGACGTCGGCCCGGGTCAGCAATTCCAAAGCGAGTCGGGCGTGGCCCATTCGGCCGGCGGCATTGAGTCGCGGCGCCAGTTTGAACCCGACATCGTAGCTGTCGATTGGCGCATCGCTCAAACCCGCCGACGCGATGAGCGCCTGAAGCCCCACGTTCGTAGTCTTCGCCAGATTCATCAAGCCGAATCGGGCCAAGATGCGGTTTTCACCCCGAAGAGGAACCACGTCCGCGACCGTTCCCAAAGCCACCAAACCACCGGCATTAAGCAAATATTCACGGAATTCGGGAGTGACCCGCGCAGTGCCGCTGATTCGGCGGGCGACTTCCCATGCAAGTTTGTACGCCACCCCTGCTCCGCACAAATGCGGGTTGGGAGAAGGCTCAGGCACTGTGGGATGAACGATTGCAAAACAATCGGGAAGTTCGCCGGACGGCAGGTGGTGGTCGGTAACGATGACGTCGAGGCCGATTTTTCGTGCCTGGCGTACTTCGTCGATTGCGCTGATCCCGCAATCCACGGTGATGACCAGCGACGCCCCTTCATCGTGAAGTCGGATCAACGCCTCGGTATTGAGTCCGTAACCCTCTTCCAGGCGGTGAGGAACGTACCAATCGACATTGGCTTTGGCCTGATGCAGCAGATGCCACAGGATTGCGCTGCCCGTGATGCCGTCCACGTCGTAGTCACCGTAAATCACGATCTTTTCGTGTTCGCGGACGGCGCGCACTATTCGTTCCGAAGCCGGCTGGGTTCCGGGTAAAGTGCTCGGTTCGTGCAGATAAGTCAATTTGGGATTCAGAAAGGCATTGGCTTCGTCCGCCGACTCAATGCCGCGATTGTACAGAATCTGGGCGACCAGCGGGGTGACGTTCCACTGCTTCGCCGCCTCTTCCCGCATCGGCCAAACCGGAAAACAAATCCATTGCTTCGACATGACCGACCCCATCAACTCCACGAGATTCACGAGAAGCCTCTTGGGGATACTCGACCACACAAACCGTTCCCCAAAAATCAACCGCCGAATAACAACACGTGGTGGAGAGGAAAACCGCGATTCGCTGGACGAATCTTCGCAGGGTTTCAAGATGTTTTCAAGCACCGATGTCCCCGGCGAAAGTCCATGTAGTACAAGACACTACGTCGCAATCGTGCGGAAAACCATATTTCAATCGCTGATACGCTTCATCAAACGGATCCGTCCACCAGATGAATTAGCGAGAAGATCGGTTGTGGGTTTTGCGTCGGACCTTCCGATGACTAATGCGCATTGGAAGATTGTCGATCAGAAACAACCTATCCGCAGGAATCAAACGAGGGCTTTTAGATGAAGAAACACACATGGATGATCATGGCGGTGGCGCTGGCGCTGACAGCCAGTGTAGTGGCGGCGAAATCCTGGATGCATTCACCAGACAAAGTAACCGCTTCCGAAACGACAGTGACCGGGTATTCTCAAATCACAATGTCCAATGGAACTGCGAATTCAGGCGTCCTCGTTACGAATCGTGCGGCCCGAGAAGGAACGCCCGATTCGCAAAAGGCATCGCCCAAAGCAAAGCGGCCATGGACCGTCATGGTGGTTCGAGGGGATCAAGTCGAAACCGTAACCTATTCAGATTCTGAATTCACGGTTCCTATCGAGAAGGTGCGCTGACCCGCGAAACGGTTGCAGGTGCGCTTACCGAAACGCAACAATCCCCTGACGGACTGGAGCAGGGAATTGTTGCGTTATTCTATGCGCCGGGCAGCAAAGAAATCCCGCAGCAGATCGGCGCACGGCGATTCGAGCACGCCCGAAGTGACGGGAATTCGGTGGTTGAGTCGTGGGTCGTCGTGAATCGCAAAAAGCGAACCGCAGGCGCCGGCCTTGGGATCCGACGCGCCGAAGACCAGTCGGGAAATTCTCGCCAACACCAGGGCGCCGGTGCACATGGGGCAGGGTTCCAGCGTGACAAACATGGTGCAGTCGTGAAGCCGCCAAGTCCCCTGATGAGCCGCGGCAGCGGTCAGGGCGATCATTTCGGCGTGGGCCGTCGGATCGTTCAGTCGTTCACGCTGGTTATGCCCCCGTCCGATAATCTGATTCTGCCAAACCACAACCGCCCCGACGGGAATCTCATCTTCTTCAAAAGCCGCCTCGGCCTCCCGCAACGCCAGTCGCATGAACTGCACGTCTTGATCCGGGTTCGGCAATAATGAAATCTCATCCGGCATGAAAGGCCCGCTTTTATGGGAACAACGAATGACACGCTCCGGTACTCCTCATTTTACATCGAGAAACGGATTGGTCCATGTTTCTTGAGGAGAGTCATATCAGCGAAACCTCCAGGGGCAGGAGGCAAGGTTCATCAACGGGGAGTGATGCGGGACATCCTTTTACCCGATAAGTGAAAGGCATCACTCGGAGATTTTCCCGCGACGGGCCGATCTGGCAACTTTGTGAGATGTGGGCAATCTTCGTCTGGCGTAAAGGGATTCTGCATGGCAGATTCAGGTGAGGCCCTCATTCGGCCGGAATCCACACCCAATACGGCGGCGCGCATCAATGCCGCCGAGCGGCGGCAGAACGCGCAGGCGTTCCTGAAGGGCCAGCGCGGCGACATCCATATTCCCACCCTTCCGGCTTCGACGGCGCTGCTCATCGACATGTGCCGCGACGTCAACATCAGTTACAAGAAGTTGGGGACGATCATTCATTCCGATACGGGTTTGTCGGTTCGGATTTTGCGAATGGCGAACTCTGCGTATTACGGACAGGTGCAGTCGGTCACGTCGGTCGTTCGCGCGCTGACCGTTCTGGGTTTGAACGAAGTGCGTACCATCGGACTGGGATACAAAATCGCCGATGTCATTCGTGAGGCAGCCTCATCTTCGTTTGATTTTGAATCCTATTGGGAGCGGTCGCTGTTGATGGCGGTTTTGGCAAGGGAAATCGCCCGCCAGATGGGTTCGCCTCTGCTGGACGAAGCTTTTTTAGTGGGACTGCTTCAGGATGTGGGGTTGATTCTGCTGGCGAAGATAAACGAGCAGGCGTTTCGAACGATGTGGTCGGGATCGCACGGATGGTCCGACGCCTCGGTGCTGGATCAGGAGGCTCAGGTGTTCGGAACGGATCATCCGACGCTCGGAGCCGAACTGTGTTCGATGTGGAAATTCCCTGACATTCTGAGCCGTGGAATTCGGCTTCAGCACACGCCGCCACCGGCGGCCAACGTGGGCAACCCCGAATGGCAAATCCACGCCCTCGCTTATGCCGCCGCCCAGATGCCTGATTTTCTGGAGGGATCGCGCGCGTGTCTGATCGTCTCGGATTTGGAGGGACGTGGGATTTGGAAGACTGAACGATTCCGGCAGATTTTCACACAGGCGTACGATGCCTTCCGATCTCTGTCCGTGTTATTTGAACGTCATCTCAGCAAAGATCCGCAAGCCTCCGGCGCGATGCTCAATGCCACCACCCGCCTCAAAAAACTCAGCACCGACCAGTTACGCGTCTTCCAACCTCCGGAATGAACCGTCTGCATTTTCACCGCCTGTGCAGCATCCCAATCCGTCAATATTGGAAACATTCCCGTGATGAAATCAATGGCAACAACCGGAAGTCTCAAATCGTAAACGTGGGCGAGATATTCAGAAGTTGCGACAGAAACGTCGTAAGAAAATTGGAGGCCACCGAGTCCAATACCCCCACCGCAGCGGTATTCAAGAAGGCCTGAGTGTCGAACGCGCACCCGTTGGTTAGAAACAGAACTCCACACGTCGTAAGACTAAGGAGCATCCATTGAACCTGTTTCCATCGTTTGATCATTGATTAACCCTTTGGGTTTTGGTTCTGACCCTGGGTCGAGGGTTGCTCGGCCGGAGTCGGGGTTTCTTCGGGATTCAGGGGTTGTTCCAAAATCACGATATCGGAGGCGACATAGACCTTGATCGGTTCGACGGTCCCTTCGACGAGTCGGTAACCTTTGGACCGCACACCGACGTAACGGCCCAGAAACGTTTCGGGGTCGATCGAGGAACCCTGTTCAATTTCGACATAGGCGATGGTGTGCGGGTAGTCGCTGGTATCAGCAGGATCGACCAGTCGGAATCGCCTCGGCCCAATCGGATTGGTATAGGCGGAACTTCGCAGCATTTTTCCGCGAATGTCAAACTCGGGCCCACCCTGAAGAATTCCCGCGGGTTTGATGCCGGCCCG
Organism: uncultured Phycisphaerales bacterium; assembly: GCA_903905665.1. Classification (GTDB taxonomy): domain Bacteria; phylum Planctomycetota; class Phycisphaerae; order UBA1845; family CAIVHJ01; genus CAIVHJ01. The sequence goes on along the minus strand of CAIVHJ010000416.1, from coordinate 10,158 downwards.
TTGTTCGTTGTACAGATTTCGCCCATTCTCGATATCGGTTGAAAGGCGCCGCATTTCACCCACAACGCGAATGTTCTCAGTGACTTTTACGAGTTGTTCGATGCGGACCTCGGCATACTGACGAGCCCCGTCGTCGTCGGTCTGTTTGGCGATTTTTGAGAATCGCTCGATAAACGATTGCAGTTGACGGCTGAAAATGTCTTTCTGGAACTCCTGCTGCAAATCGACTTCGATGGCATCGATCTGTTTTTGATACTGCCGGGTGTCGATTTTTTCCTTCGGTTTTTCGGGCAAATTCGTATCGTGGGTCTGGGTGAGTTCGGGTGTGGTTTCCTGAGATGCGGACTCTGCGTCGGAGACAATCTGCACAAAATCAGCGCTGACATAAACACGAGCATCGTCGGGTGGCGGAATCTTGTAGTACTCTCCGAGTTCCCCCAGCAAAGTCACACTCTGACCGCGATCGAGATGGGTCTGCTTGGCGTAATAGGGTCCCTGATAAGAATCGCTTCCCGGACGAACCGCCACGCGATCTCCGTTGACGACGCCTTTGTTGTTCTGATCAGGATCGATGTACTCTTTGGCGATCAGGCTAAAACAATTTTTGGTCGGCTTGATCGCAACCCATCCGAACTTGGATTCAACGACCTGAACCCGCTCCCCTTTGTTCAAACGAGTCACTTCATAATAGCCTGTCCCCGGACCGCTACGGACGCGAACGTTGTCCCCCGTAATCCGCCCGGATTGAATAGCCGGTGAGGGGATCTCCGACGGCTGGGATTGAGTATCCACAGAATCGTTGGGAGTCGGTTGGGTTTCTTCGGGTGGTGGGGTGGTCGATGGCGTCGCCTCCTGAGCCAAAACCCACGGACCGAACATCCATCCTACCCACAATGCCGCCAACAGGTGTGTTCTCATGACATCACCCTCCTTGCACAAGCATTAACCTATTGATCCACGTTTGATGGGGGATATGGTAACACAATCTCGTCAATGTGTGAACAGCAAAGATCGCTGGAAGAGCAAATTTTCAGCCTCATCCGCTTGGATGTTTGATCACCCGCAAAGCCAAAAAGACGGGAAATTCAGCAGCGGACCGGTGTTCGCCTCGGCTTCGGGAACCCGGTTGCGAACGGCGGTGGCTGACAAGTTCCTCCGCACCTGCTACCACCAAGCCCACCCGCCGAAGGGCGTTGAGATACTCCCCCAGTGGCCGATGGTAAAAGAGGGTTTGCTCACCGGACTTTTTCCCGGGGTGGGTGGTGACGGGAATCGCCATAGACGTGACATAGCGGTCCATCCGCCGATATTGAATCTTCTTGTCCTCATCCCAGCCCCAGTGCGATTGCCGGGGAATCCGAAAACACGGGTGCATGAGGACCACAACCGCCCGGCCATCGGATTTCATCGCTCGCGCAAGATTGGCGAATAATCCGTCGAGATTTTCGAGGTCGTGAATCGCCAAAATGCAGGCGGCGGCATCAAACGTTCCATCGGCCCACGAAGCAGGTCGGCAGGCGTCGGAAACGACAAATCGGACACCGACGGGGCATGAACCGCGAGACTGGGCGGCCGCGATCAACTGAGGGCTAGCATCGACTGCCAGAATATGATGCAAACCCTTGTCGATCAGGAATCGAGTCAAAACCCCCTGCCCACAGCACAAATCAAGGAGACGATCGGACGGTCTCGGATCGAGAAGTCGAATCACGGCGGGCAGGATGACGTTGCGATGGTAATCCGAACCCTCATCCCCCACCAGTCGGTCATACCACTGCGCCACGGAATCCCAACCAGTTTCCAAGGACAAACCATCGGGAGATTTCTTTCGCGATGGATACCTTCGCTTCATACAGGACAAGATACACCAGACGGATCGAAATGAACATGATTCGGAATTATGCTATAATCTGCCCCAATAAGAGAATGGAATCGGCCCCATGAACATCGGCGATGTCTGTCAAATTCTGGGACAAGTGGCACCGTTGCATCTGGCGCAGGAGTGGGACAACGTCGGACTGCTGGCAGGTGACGAAGCCGCGGACTGTGCGTCGATCCTGCTGACGATCGACCTGACGCCGGAGGTTCTGGACGAAGCGGTCCGGCACAAGGTCGCTTTGATCATGGCCTACCACCCGCCGCTGTTCAAACCGATTTCGTCCCTTCGCGCCGGAAGTCTGGAGACCGATTCGCTGGTCTGGCGAGCCATTCGGGCGGGAATTGCAATCTATTCGATGCACACGGCGCTGGATGCCGCCGATGGAGGGACCTGCGACGTGCTGGCGAAGATTTGCGGAGCCGTACAACTCCAGCCGTTCGAATATGTCGATGACGCCAAACGAAAATGCAAGATCGTCGTATTCGTACCGCCGGACCATGCGGATCGAGTGGCCGAGGCCATGTCCGCCGCCGGCGCCGGAATCATCGGCCAGTACACGCGATGCAGTTTCCGGATTCCCGGAACAGGTACTTTTTTGGGCAGCCAAACGTCAAACCCCGCAATCGGAAAAGCAGGACGCTATGAAACCGTAGCGGAAATCCGGCTGGAGATGGTGGTCCCTCAGGAGGCGATTCCGGCAGTGGTTTCCGCCGTTCGTAACTCGCATCCCTATGAGGAACCCGCATTCGACATCTATCCCTTGCAACCGCGAACGGTCGGTGGAATCGGCCGAATCGGAATTTTGCCCGAACCGGTTTCTGTCACCGCTTTGCTCGCGGACTTGAAGAAGAAAACGCCCACCACCACGCCGGTTATCGTGGGGGATTTTGCGGCACAGATTCAGCGCGTGCTGGTGCTTCCGGGATCGGCGGGCCGGTGGCCCCTGAAGTGCGCCCCGGGACCGACAGATTGCATCGTCACCGGCGACATCCGCCATCATGACGCCCGAATGCTCGAACGAATCGGCATCCACGCCGTCGCATTAGGCCACTGGGCAAGCGAACGACCCGTACTGGAACCACTCTCGAAACGCTTGCAAGACTTGCTTCCTGATACGAAAATCCACGTGAGCAAAGAGGATCGTGATCCGTTTCGAGGGGATCGTGTATGATGAATTTATGATAACGTACTGCCCCCGTGAACCACGCCGGGGCGATGTCGTAGAACATGAGCATTGGTGACGTTGTTTTTATAGAACAGGCGTTTCAAAGAGAAACAAAATGACCGATGAATCTCGCTCATCGAATATATTGACACCCGAAGAAAACCCGGATCATCCACTGGCGGTGGCTGCCCGTGCCGGATTCGGGCCGCTGAGTCTGCTTTCAAAGGAAGCATGGCATGGGGATTCGACTCCGTGCTCCTCGTGCGGTCAGTTGAATCCTCGATCGGCGACCCTGTGTGGAAGCTGTCACCAGGACCTTTCACAACCCATGCTTCAAAAAATGGCGGAAAACAGCGGTCCGTGGTTTGTGTATGACAATTTGCGGCCGATCCCCGGTATTTCGCTCGAGCGGGTCCTGCTACAGATCAAACGAGGACTGATCAATCGCACGACAATCATTCGCGGACCCACCACGTACTATCAGTGGCGATTTGCCACCGAAACCCCGCTTGTCGCCCGACACCTCGGTCGGTGCTGGAACTGCCAGGAAAAACTCATCCGAACCGACGAACGGTATTGTCCTAAATGCAAAGCCGTATTGAACGGCCATTTCCGACCCGGCCAATTCGATATTCCGGATTCGAAACCGACGGAACCTCCTCCGACCGCCTATCCTGCAGACCAGGTGGTGGCTCCGGTCCCCGAACTGCAACAGGCGTTTCAGGAAATCGGCCTTCCGACTGACGTCAAACACGCCGCCCGCACTCGCGATTCGTCACCGGGGAAAGCCCCACTCATTCTCTTCGGAATCGCAGTGGTGGTCGTGTTGCTGATGGTGGCCTTTACCAGGGTTGGGGGTGGCGGTTCTTCCTCGACGACGAACTCAAACAGTCCATCTTCGCCAGCCAGTATGGTGAAACCGGCGGTCAATCCTTCGGGTGGCGGACCATGAAACATCATCCGTACGATCGAATACTGGCGGTCGTGTTTTTGTCGGCTGTCTCGTCATGTCAATCCGGTGAATCGTCGGATTCTCGCGCGGTTCATACGCTTCTGGACCAACCGCAGAAAAGCGCCCACCAAAGTTCGCAGGGTAGTCCGACATCCAAAACCGCCGAATCGGGGAAAGCAGATTCTTTGACAAACGACGGCCCCGCAATCGCCACGGTCAACGGCCATCCGATTTTTTCGGGCCGGTTTGATCGATTGCTGGAAGAAAGTTACGGGCTGAGCGTTCTTGAACAGTTGGTAGGGCTGGAACTCGCCAGACAACGGGCGCAGCAACAAGGGGTACAAATCTCGGATGCCGACGTGACCGCCGAATATAACCGCTCGGTCATCGAAATGGCCCGCGCAGTTTCGACCGCCGCTTCTGAGGCGGAGTTGCGACGAACGGGGGAACAATTGCTCAAGGATTTCCTGCAAGACAAAAATATCTCCCGACAGGAGTACATGATGAGCATGGAACGCAATGCGACTCTGCGCCGGTTGACGGCGGAGGACGTTCGCGTGAGCGACAAGGACGTGCAACGTGAGTTTGAAATCCAATACGGACCCAGGGCAATCGTGCGTCACATCGTGTTGGCGGATTTGTCGGCTGTGACCGAAATCAGGAATCGCTTGTCACAAGGTGAGGAATTCACCGCGCTGGCCCGCCAGCACAGTCTGAATCGACTCAGTGGTCTCGATGGCGGATTGCTCCCCCCCATCAGCGAAAAGGATGATCAAGTCCCGCTCATGATGCGAAAAACGGTTTTCAGTCTGCAACCTGGTCAACTTTCCGACGCGGTTCGGATCGACGGCCAGTTTCATCTCTTTCAGATGGAGCGTCTTGAACCTTCGCGAGAAAGCGTGATGACCCCCGAAATCGCAGATACCCTCCGCCGACAACTCCGGGACACACAAACCCGTCAGTTGATGCAACAAATGGAAGAACGTCTGTTCCGCGAAGCCGAGATCAAAATCGAACGCCCCGTCCTGAAACAACAATTCACTGAAAAATACACGAACGGAAACAAAAAACAATAACACGGCCCCCCCCACTACTCGCCGAATCCGCCGTGGATGGCCATCGACCCCCTTCATACCCTTCTCTTCTCGAATACCCCCCCAACGGGGTATAATCCCGACACGAAAATAGGACGGCATCTTTTTGTGAAGGGAAGCATGTATGGGCGAAACCCAATATCAGGCGATTCTGCTGTTTGGTCCCCCCGGCTGTGGAAAAGGAACGCAAGGGGCGGTTCTGGGCAAGTTTCCGAATTTTGTCCACGTCGCCAGCGGTGACATCTTCCGGGGCCTGTCCCCGCAAAGCGCCATCGGCCGCGAATTCAAATCATACTCGTCGAAAGGATTGCTCGTTCCGGACGAACTGACGGTGCGGGTCTGGCTCCGCCACATGCAGGGACTCGTCAATCTGGAACAATTCATCCCCGAATATCACGTGTTGATTTCCGATGGAATCCCGCGCACGACGTCTCAGGTCGATTTGCTCCGCGACCACCTGAACGTGCTACGCGTTCTTTCGCTCGAAATCGAGGAAACCCGTCTGATCGAACGACTCAAAGGCCGCGCGATCAAGGAAAACCGCCTCGATGACACCGACGAAAACGTGATCCGCAAACGTATTGCAGTTTATCGCGAATCCACCGAACCCGTTTTGAAGAAATATCCCCCCGACCGAATCATTCGGATCAATGCCGATCAGCATCCGCTCTTAGTCGCGCGGGATATTTTCACCGCCTGCGTCGGACTGACAGCAACGGTCGTGTGACGTGATCCTGTCGGTCTCGAAGCGATTTTCATCGGGCTTCGTCCTGAAGTTCCTTGATCTGCCCAAGCGCCTCCAGCGACGTGATGTTGCTGAGGTCAAGACTGAGGAGTTTTTGGCGAAGACGATCGTCCTGAACAGAAAAGAGTTCGAGTTGCTGATCGGGCGTCGGCGCCGGCCGACCCGTCAACACTTCGCGGAGACTGCTCCGGGACAAACCGGATTCCAAAGTACGAAGCACTTCCCGGCTTCGCGCGACCACGACGGGGGGAATTCCGGCGATCTGCGCCACGTGCACTCCGTAACTCTTGTCCGTCCCGCCTTCCACGATCTTGTGCAAAAAAACGATCTTGTCCTCGTGAGGATGATCGCCGGGCCATTCCCGAACGGCGACGTTGTAGTTCCGCACCCCCGGAAGCAACCGCGCCAACTCCGTCAACTCGTGGTAATGCGTGGCGAACAGCGTCCGGCATCCGACGTGCCGCGCGATGTGTTCGCAAATCGCCCACGCCAGCGATAACCCGTCATACGTGCTGGTTCCTCGTCCCAACTCGTCGATGATCACGAGCGAGCGTTCGGTGGCGTTATTGAGGATGTGGGCGGACTCGATCATCTCGACCATGAACGTGGACTGACCTCGGACCAGTTCGTCGCTGGCGCCCACACGAGCAAAAATCCGATCAACGACACTCCATCGCATCGAAGCGGCGGGAACATACGATCCCGTCTGCGCGAGCAATACCAGCAGCGCCACTTGCCGAATGTACGTACTTTTGCCCGCCATGTTGGGTCCGGTGATAATCAACAATCGGTCATCTGTGGCGTTAAGGAGCGCATCGTTGGGGACAAACTGCCCCAGCGTCTGCTCCAACACCGGATGACGACCATCCCGGATGATCAATTCGTTTTCGGAGGATAGTTCCGGCCGAACGTAACCTCGTTCGGCTGCCAACACCGAAAAACCAACCAGCAAATCGAGCACCCCCACCGCGCGGGCCGCCTCAAGCAACTTCGGAATGAACGTCGCGGCATACGCCATGATCTGGAGAAACAACTGATACTCCAGTTCGTTGGCTTTTTCCTGAGCCGTCAACACCTCAGTCTCGTATGTCTTGAGTTCGTCGGTGATGTATCGTTCGGCATTTTTGATCGTCTGCTTGCGCACGTAATTCGCAGGAACCAAATCGCGGTGCGTGTGGGTCACCTCGATGTAATAACCGAACACCCGATTGAACCCGACCTTCAGCGACGAAATGCCGGTGCGCTGCACCTCGCGCGCCTGATACTCCGCCAACCACTGCTGCCCGTCGTGACCGATGCCGTGCAATCGATCCAACTCGGCATGGAAACCCGTTGCGATGATCCCCCCCTCCCGAATGACGGTCGGTGCATCGGACCGCAACGCACCGTTCAGATAGTCGCCCAACTCATTCAATCCCTCGAGGTGCGATCGGACCTCCTGCAATTCGGCGGATTGCACGGCGGCGAGGTCCTCGCGGATTTTTTCGATCCGATGCAGACTTTGTCCGAGGCCGACCAAATCGCGCGGCGAACAACGACTCAACCCCACCCGCGCGGTGATCCTCTCGATGTCGCATAATTCGCGGAGCCGCAAACGGATGTTCTTCAACCGCGTTGGGTCGGTCAGCAATTCCGCAACCGCATCCTGTCGCGCAGCGATCGGCTCGGCCCGCTGTAGCGGAAACCGCAACGATTCCCGCAAGGCTCGCGCCCCCATGGCGCTGCTAGTACGGTTCACAGCCGACCACAGGGTTCCTTCGGCTGATCCCTGTCGAAGCGATCGTTCGATTTCCAGCGATCGCCACGACGACGGATCGATCTGCACGTAATCCCCAAACACCCGACGACGAATTCCGATGACGTGCGCGGATTCCGATTTCTGCGTCTCCTTTAAATAAGCCAAAATCGCCCCCGCAGAAATCAACGAAGCGTCCATCGCCTCGTAACCGAACCCTTCGAGCGTGGCCACGCCCAGTCGCTCGTGCAGCAATCGCTGGGCGTGGAAGGCGTCGAAGTCGTGCGGCGGACGTCGCGCCACCCGAACCTCGATCAGTTGCGTCAGTTGATCGGCGACGTCTTTTTCAATCGCTTGCGGAGATTCGTTGATCAGGATTTCGGCGGGCCGAAGCCGGACCAGTTCGTTGAGTATTCCAGCCCGGTCGCTCAGCATCGTGAAAAAATCGCCGGTGGTCAGGTCCAGACATGCGATCCCCATTTCGGATCGATCGGCGTAAACGGCGGCGAGGTAGTTGTTGCGGGTCTGGTCGAGCAGATTGTCTTCGGTCAGCGTACCGGGAGTCACGATCCGAACGACCTCCCGCTTGACCACGCCCTTGGCGGACCTGGGATCCTCCATCTGCTCCGAGATCGCCACCTTGAAACCGGCAGCCACCAGCTTCGCCAAGTAACTGTCCAGGGCGTGATACGGAATCCCCGCCAGGGGTGTGCCCTTGTCCCGCGAAGTCAGAGCAATCCCGAGCACTCGCGAGATGGTTTTGGCGTCTTCGTAGAATGTTTCATAGAAATCCCCCATCCGAAACAGCAGAATCGCATCGGAAATCTGTGCCTTCTGCTCCGCCCACTGCCTCATCGCAGGCGTCAGCGAGGGTCCGGCACTCAAAGATTTGCTTTCGGTTAAACTCACCGGTAACGACCCCAAATACGCCAATCTACATTCTCAGGGATGGCCCGCATACACTTTAGCAACCCATGACGATTTCTCAATGGACGACCCAAACGAGGTATTCCACGACGAATTTTCCGAAAAATGGGTTGTACGAAATCGACTTTCGATCTTATCCTGTTACCATAGGTTACCCATGTCGGATCAGGAACGACAAATACAAAAACGGCTCGAAGAAGCCCAGCGATTGGGCACCGCAAAACCACCGGTGTTTTGCATCCGCTACCAGACTGAAGGAATGGACCGGACCCGCCCCCTGAGAATCGTTCAAATCAGGGATAACCGAATCTGCGCCGGTCGGCCCTGCGACCTGGAAAACGGACAATCCTGCCGCCTGCTGTTGTATTGCAACGATCCGAACCTCAGCATCTGGGTGGACGCAGAAGTCACCGATCCGCTCCCCCCCTTCGATTCGAACCAGAATTTCCGCGGCATCCATGTGGTGGGACAGGGACGATTTCTCATCCACGATTATCTCGAAGCCGTCGGCGAATCCATGCGCCGTTTTTTTCTAACGTTTGAACAGTACCAACATCTCGAATCCGGCGACTGCTTCGACCTGGCCCGAATCGCCGGAACCCGCGAACTGGAAAAAAGCGAAGTCCTCTACAAAGTGGGTGAAAAATCACCCGACGAAAACGACCTCTACATCGTGACGGGCGGAAATCTGAAGGCCTACAAATCCGACCCCACCGATCCGACGGACAACATTGCCGCACTGTCGATCGGACAATTTGCGGGGGAAATGCGGATCATCGTAGCGGACCGGCCCCACTCGGCTTCGGTGGCGGCGGTGGACCATTCGTGGTTGATCCAGTTCAGTCGAACCGGTTTTTGGCGTTTCGAGGCGGACCAGCCGAAGTTGTTCATCAAAATCTACAAACTGATCGCCGAAACCGTCGTCCGACGGCTTGCCCGAACCACCGCCCGCTGGAAAAAATACGAGCGATTCAGCCAGTAATCCAGTCCGGCCCCGACATCTTCCGAACCAACTGACGCTGAACATCCGACGACGACAGAAGTTCCCAAATGGATTTCTCCAGTCGGGAATGAACCACATCGGGCGCGATCTCCGCCAGTGGTTCGAGCACAAACCGCCGCTCGTGCATTCGAGGATGCGGGACGACCAACCCGGGTTCCTCAAGAATCTGCTCGTCGTACAGCAACAGGTCGAGGTCCAGCGTCCGGGGACCACCGGGAATCGCTCGGACCCGCCCCGATTGATTCTCAATACCCTGGAACGTCGTCAAAAGCTCTTTCGGAGAAAGATGGGTCGTAATCCGGCAAACGGCGTTGAGGAACGTCGGCTGATCCAACGGGCCGCCAAGAGGTTCTGTTTCATAAAGCGACGACGCTTTCTCCAAAATCACGACCCCGCCCCGCCGCCAAACCTGCATCACTTCCACAAACGCCTGACGGACGTCTCCGACATTTCCACCCAACGCAACAAAAATCATAAGACCACTCGCAGCCAATGAACCAATAACGATTGTGGACCATTAAGAGCCTATCCCATTACCCCTCTCCCAAGATTTCTCGTCAAGGAGGTGAGGGTGATGCATAACTATCCATGGCTGATATTGTTACACCTTGATGTGTGTTTTGGGAACATGGAGGTGAACAATGGACAGCCATGGATG
>CAIVHJ010000415.1 GCA_903905665.1 uncultured Phycisphaerales bacterium | reverse complement strand
TTTCTTCCCTTGCTCGTTCGGGTCATTTGCAGGATACTGCGTTTCATTGTTTGGCTCCTTGTGTAGAGGGTTTTTGACAATACCATCTTACTCGGAGCCACTCTTTTTTCAGAATTTCAACTAATTATGGCATCCCGCCGAGTGGGTTGAGGATAGTCCACAACGTAGACAAGGCACAGGGGATCCCCAAACGGTCCCGTAGTTCCCTCAAGGTGGCATCCGGCTGCTGCCGGACCAGACGAATCAACCTGGGACGATCAACCCGACGAGGCCGATGCCCGCCGCGAGGACGTGGAGCCACCTCACCCGTCTCTCGACGCCGTTGTTTGAGCCGACGAACCCACGCAGGGCTGACTCGATACTGGGCCGCCACCGCCTGGGTTTTTAATCCGGCATCGCAGTCCGCCAGAACCCGTTTTCGCAAATCCAGCGAATAAGTTGTCATCTCGTGACCTCCTTGTCTTGAAAGGTCCGATGAATCGGCAATACGGACGTCGTCGCTACAATTTAATCGAAACCGCTCTAAAAAGTGCGAAAGTTCACTCTCTTGAAATAGGCGTCAAACCAGCGCCAAACAACGCATTGAACCAGAAGGACTTATGGATTATAAAGATTGGTCAAGCGCCGTCTTATTGTTTTCGCAGGATTGTTGTAAGTGATTGTCATGGCAGTCGGTCACATGAAGTTGTGTGCGCGGTGGATCGAATCCCTGTGGGTCAATGGGGGGAAATCAAGAACAGAAGGTGCCTTCCTGCAATCGGCGTTATTCATTGCACAACATTCTCAGGGTGCTACGGCCGGTGCCATTCGTCGCACTGCGCGCAAAGCGGATGGCACGTGTAATCTCCCCGCAGATGTCCCCCGCGCAACGTCTGCATCGCCGGGCCGTTCCAGATTTCCGCCAGGCTCTGTTCACCGATCCGACCTGCCGCATACAGACCCTTGAAATCCTGATCGCACCCGACCACGGTTCCATCGGCAAGAATCGTGCACCGATGACGAATCTGCTTGCACGGAACCCGACAAGGCGGAGTCATGGTCGTCACGCTGTGATCGGGCATCTGATGCGCGTAATGACTATAACCTTCGAGAATCGCCCAGCCGGAAGAACGCATCCAGTGATCAAAAAACGGATCCAGGTCGTCGAAGGTCTGACGGGCTTTGACCAGACTGGCCGTGACAATCGGGACAGGAGTGCTCTGCTCGTGAATCGCCGCGAGCAACGCACGCACGTTTTCCTCCACACGATCAAATTCACGACAACCGTGAAGTTGCTCATATTGCACAGCACTCATCGCATCGATCATCAACTGAACAACATCCACAGGAAGTTTCACGATCGCTTGAATTCGATCCGGAGACAAGTCCACACCGGTGGTTCTGATAGCTACGCCCAGGACCTTCGCTCGCTTGCATAAGTCGAGCAATTCTGCGAACTGGGGATGCCGTAGCGGATCACCGAATCCCCCCAGCACCAGAACCACATCATCATACGCAACCGCCTCGGATACGATCTTGTCAAACAACTCCAGCGGTATCGGGCCGCGACGACCGACCAGGGTCCCGCGCGGACGGAGCACCGTTTGTTCGTGCGGATCATCGGTGGTACATTCGATTTGAATTTCTCGCGGCCATGGTTCGGATTCTGATTTTCGGATGTCGTTCCAGCCTCGAACAATTTGCTCGGTGGAACAATTGTCACCAAGCAGCGAAATCAGGCGTGCCAATCGTTCAAAACCGCGACGGGTATCGCTGCACAATCGTCCGGCTGCATTCTGAACAAACTGAGATACATGATAACAAACCGACTGATTGATCATATCCGGCTTGGGTTGATCGGGACGATACGCATTGATCCATCCGGGCATCAGACCCGTCTGAACGAGTTCGTCCAGCAAGCCCGATGTGATCACGGTCGCAGAAAGCCCCGGCGGGGTCTGGGCAAAAACCATTTTGGCATCGGAGTTCTTTTCCTGATGCATCACCATCGCATCGATCAACGAGGGGTCAATGAGCGGCGATTCGGCGGAAATGAACGCAACCGCGTCGGCTCCGTGTTGCCGCGCAATCGTCAATCCCAGCGCGGGATGAACGTGCTCGTCAAAAAAACACGTGTTGCCCAATCCGCCCCGCCAACTGTCCAGCGCCCACTTGCGCGTCGTCGGCACGACGCCGTGAGCCGGAAATTCCGGACCGTCGAAGATGTGAAGCTCGACGCGTGACCGATCGATTAAACCCCGAACCGAATCAAACTGATCTTTGGGGCAGACCACGACGATCTCGTCAAGCCGCTTGGCCTGATCGACCCGGCGAAGCGTTCGCGTCAGCACGGGAACATCGCACAGAGATTCCGTCAATCGGCTGGCAGTACCGATGGGGGATCGATCCAGACGGGCATGAATCAGGCCCACGGTCTTCATGACCGAACCTCCTCGGATGAATCGCTGTGAAGTTCCGATGAAATCTTCCGGTCCAGTCGTTCGATCGCCTGCTCGAATATCTCGATCATTTGACTGGTGTCGGCCCGAAACGACTGGACAAATTCCTGATCGCGCTGAAGCTGTCGTTTCGCCTTTTCGGTGGCACTGAGGTCTTCCGCCTTGATGTGCAAATCGGCGGAGAATTTCCGAAACTCGGCGAGTTGGGCTCCGGCGCAGATGATGCGATATGCCCGATCGTACTCCCGAACCTTCAACCGCAGGCGATCGACCTTTTTAATTTTTCGATTGAACTCGGCGGGGTTTTTCAGCAACGATTCCAACTCCGACAACGTTTGCAGGGTTTCATCGCACAAGGTCAGCAGTTCCTTCATCTCGGACCATCTTTGATGCATCGCCTTTCGGGCCGCCGGCAGCGGTTTGGGATCGAACCAGGAACCCTTCTTCCGATAGTTCCACAGCGCCGGATCGATCGGACGCTGACAAAACGTCTCAATCGCTTCCGCCAAGGCCATCCGTGTCACCCCGCGCTTGCAGGCTCCTCCTTCCGTGGCATCAATCACCCTCGCCGACGTTCGCGCAAAATCCCGTTCAAACTGTTCGAGATAATTGAACAAAAGGTCTTCGGTATAAATTTCACGCCCCTCCCAGTCACGAACTTTGCGCAGCATATTTTTGTACCGTACGATGTATTCCCAATCCTTCATCTCCATTGTGCAAAATCGGTTGATTTCCGGCTCCCACACGGAATGGATCGGCATTCCGGGGGCGTAATACAAATGGTTCGTCAACGCCAAATCCTGCCCGACGAGAATAATCGGGTCACAACCCAGATACTCCGCCAGATAAAATACCAGATGTGCGACCGACGCTCCCGCCGGAAGGGAGTCATGCTCCACGTGGGCATCATCGAGGCACAGTTTCGCAAAATCGTTCCCGAGCAAACTGATCGGCCCACCGTAAGCGTCGATGATCTCCCAGTGCGCCTTGGGTTCCGCTACCAGATGGACGTCTTGGAAATCTTCCACCCCGTCGTAATATTGTTTGGACACTTCGTGATAATCCAGCGAGCAGACAAAATCGGGAACGACTTGAGTCCGCAAAAGTAATTTGAACGTCGTCTGGACGGAAAGGATCACCGCGCGGCCTTTTGCGAGCGGCAATAAGTGCTGGTTCTTTCGCAGCGACGGACCGGCCGAAACCAGAATCGCCGGATATCCCGCAAAACGATTCTTCAGTATACTGATCGAAGGCGTCGCCAGATAAGTCGCCAGATTGTGCGCGATGTTTCGGCACGTGATCTGAGAATTCGCCACAAGCGTAACCATCGCCGTTTTAGCATACGACAGATAGTCCGTTCGCGTCGGCCGCATCGCTTCAAAAAAAGCACCCGATACCTGAACCGACGAATGAAGTTGAGTCACTTTGGTACCGAGCATGATCAGACTGACGACCCGGCCCACTCGTGTGTGAAATTCGTTTTTGTTATTGTCGGTGATCAACATGAGGCGGTGGTTCCGAATCACCTCGCTGAAATCCAGTACGGTTAGCCCCTGCCGCAAACACGCGAGATCCGGCTCGGAAACCAGCACCACAAATTCGCCGCGCAACCGATCGAGCAACGCCCGGACGTGATACCCCAGCCCAAACCCGTCCACAAAATAACAGTATTTGTCGTCTTCGAGGTTTGTGTCCACCCACTTCTGCGCTTCAGCGAGGGGATCATACCGGCTGTGAAGATAGATTTCTCGACCGTCCGGCGTGGTGCGATGAACCGTCTGATGACCCGACCGCGTCGGCTCCAGCGACGGAAGTGCCTCATCCTCGAGCGCATCCAGCCGCCACGCCAGCTGCGCGTCCGCCGACCACAAAGCCGCCATGTTCCGAACAAACACGTCCTGTTGCAACTGCTCCGACATTCGATTCATGATCAACAATCGAGGAAATGGTTAAGCAGCGTGGATGAGGTCCGCCCAGGCAGGAGAAAGCACACCCTTCAACTTGCAGAGGGCACGCCGTTCGATCTGACGGATGCGTTCCTTGGTCACGCCGAATTTCTGACCCAACTGATCGAGGGTACTCGGCTGAACCTGACCCTCCAATCCGAAATGCGACACTACAATTTCACGCTCGCGGTCGTCCAGATGCTTCAACCCCTCCGAAAGAGCGGCCTTGAGACCCTCAACTTCGGCCCTCGACGAAACCGGCACAGCACCGGTCTGAGGCGCCGACGACAAAACTTCCTCCTGACCGGTCACGTAACGCGTGTAACGCCGACGCTCCTCTGGAATCGAGCGAGCGTAATTCTTCATGATCGCCCACGACGCATACGTGCTGAACCGGAAACCCCGCGAAACGTCGAATCGTTCCACCGCCCGCATGAGCGCCATATTCCCATCACTGACCAGTTCAAACAACGGGGCGCCCCGGCTCAAATGTCGCTGAGCAATGCTCACCACCAACCGCAGGTTGGATTGAATGAGGCGTTTCTGATATCCGTCGGCAAGGACAAGGAGATTTTCGATTTCCCGCAGTTCGCGGACACCGGCTTTGCACGGGTCCAGCCGGCGGATCAATGTTACCGCGTGATATTTGCAAAAGTTGTAACGCCGAAACAAATCCTGCTCCTGCTCAAACGAAAGCAACGGCGTTTCATATAACGCGCGGACGTAATCCGGAGCCTCCGTGGACGCAGGACGAATTCGTTCCATCGGAACGCAGGAATCTGCCGGCTTCACAACCTCCAACAACCGCCGTTGCACATCCGGTGCATCGAACTCCGGATGAAACACATAGGAAATCTGACGAGCCAGCAAATCGTAAGTCTTCATCTCCCGTCCAATACGACCGATCCGAGCGGGACTTAGTTTGAATCGCCGGGCCAGCTCCGAAGCGGGTACGCCGTTCGCCCACGCGCGATAAATCTCGTGATAATGTTCGGGAACACTAGGCCGTCCCGAAGGATTAAAAATGGCTGAATCACGGTGCTGCTGATCGTATCGCCGCAGAGTGTAACGAATCGTTTCGACGGCGCGGCCGGTCTCTTCGGCAATCCGACGCGACACCTCCTGAAGTTTGAGCCGATGAACGGTCACCAAATCCTTCGCCTGATCGACGATCTGCGCCCGTTCACGCTCGGTCATCTGGCTGAATACCCGCGCCCGTTCCACCAACTGCTCATGACGGCTTGTGAAACGCTGAACCGACTTTTCGGTAAACACGAGCCGGCGGACCTGATGCTCATCCAACACACGCCAACCCGACAATCCTCGCTGCCGCCAGCGGGCAATCGTTTTGGCGCTGACTTGGAAACGTTTTCGCAATTGTTCCAGCGAAAGAAAAGGTTCGGACAATGACGACGTCAGAAAACCGGCAGACTGCGTGAGATGCTCAATCAGACGAACCAGATCGGCGATCAGACTTCGTCCTTTCAATATGGAGCGCCCGCTGGGCTTGAGCGGACGATATCGGGTCAGATGATAGCACACAAAATCATAGGGATAGGTTCGATGAGGTTCGACAATTTCCAGCAGTCGCTCGGCACCGGCGATTTGGGACGACCGTTGCCGACGCGGTGAAAGCGTCAACTGATGCGCCAGTTGAGCCAAATCTGCGTTTTTATATCTGGGCATGCGTGTCGCTTCCGGTGGGATGATCCCCGTTGCACAGAACCACCCCGCACGATTACATTCGCCGAAGGTCAAGACGGACCGTCCCAGGTCCACTCGCCCTCTATATATTATTATCGCCCGAAAACCCAGAATCCAACACGAACCAATTTTATCGCAAAATAATTATAACTCTTGCCAGGGTCATTACTTACGGCGTTTCAGACGCGATTCTCGCCTGAATGTAATCCCGCATATTGGCATGATCCAGAATGTACTGCTTGTCCTTGAGCGGTTTATCCTTAAAAGCACCGAGCGCCAGATCATACCATTCGAGCGCGAGATCGGGCGGTTCTTTGTCCAAAACCGAGAGCATAAAATATGCTGCACCGATTTCCGCCGAGACCACCCAGTTTCCTTCACCAATCTGTCCTTTGGCTTTGGAGCGAAGATTTTCAATCGCACCCTCAATGGTCTTGATGGCTTCTTCTTTTGTCTGCTGTGCGGAACTGGTCCATTGGGCCAAATGCTCGGTCAAGTCCGCCAATGTCGAACCGGGGGATAAATCGTCGAGATTTTCCTGAGCATCCTGATATCGGCCGATCAGCACCCGTCCAATCTGAAGTTGGGCATCGGCCTGCTGGGCGGCGAGTTGTCCCTTCAGCCACTTCTGATCACCCGCCACGGAACTGTAATAATAGGCTTCGCGTCCCGGAGACGGAGTCCGTTCTTTCGACTGCTGTTCATCATTCGTCACGCCCGCAATCGCGGCGGTAAACGCCGATCCGGCTTTGTTGAACAAACCGACGGCCTGATCCTCCATCTGCCGGGTTTTTTGATCCTGCGCAAATAACGAATCGAACTGACGCCGGATTTCCTCCTGCTGCTCTGCCGACAACTTCGCAGCAATTTCCACACGCTTGTCCAGGTTCCCTTCGTAATCCGTCAGCATTTTGACGTTTTCTTCCAAATGGGCGGCGGCTTGCTGCATGCGTTCGAGCTTCAACTGTTCCTGTTCAAGGTCCTGCGCATAATCATCCAGACCGCGAACGAACACGATGCCTCGGTTCGGATCGGTCGGTTCATAGCGGCCTTTGACATAATCACCGCTATCGTCGATCCCGACGGCGTCGAGGGTCCCATGCTCCAAATCGTGGGCTTCCTGAATCGCCTGACGATAGAGGATCGCCTGTTGTTCGTATGCCTTTTTGAATTCGGCATATCCGTTTGGATTCGACAGGTCCGTTCCGACATCTGCGAGGGTCTCCATGGCTTCGCGCGCGGCTTCGGAGCGAGATTGAGCCGCCGCCAGTCTCGTGCGAATGTCGCCCACTTGCTTCTCAAGTTCGGTCACGACTTTCTGCTGAGTTTCGAGCGATTCCCGGATTTTCTTCCCTTCTTCCTGAGCCAGTTTAACCGTATTTTGAATTCCGCTTTGCTCGATCAACTTCTGGTCCGGCATTACCATGCGAATCTCGTTGAGCCTTTGCTTGAGCCCCAGACGCATATCGGAGAGCGTGTTCCTCGCCAATCCGATTTTTTGCACGACCGCCAATCCCTGCTGATAATGAATCATGCCCGTCATGCGATTGACCAAAGCGTCCTGACTTCCGTCGAAGTTACCCGTTTTGACGGCCTTCGCCTGATCGACTTCCGCCAAGGCGTCGCTCAGAATTTTGTCGTTGGCGGCTACCTGTTTTTCGTACTCCGCCTGACCCTCCGTCACCATCTTTAGCCCCGTGAAACTCGCGGGCGGGTTGGCGCCGCCGGACTGAGCGATTTTTTTGACTTCGGGGTATTTTGAATACGCCCCCAGCTCTGCATTGGCCACGCTGTTGAGCGGATAAACTTCGCTTTGGGACAACGAGCCGAACGTCTCGGCGTTGATTCGCGGTGCTTCCATCGACAACACTTCGCGCATATTCCGATCCACGTTCAGACTCACGTCGTACTGGCCGAGCAACCGGCGGGCGTTTTCCAGATGCCGGCGCACCTGTTCGCTGCCCCGTATTCGCGGTGACTGAATCAACGGGAACAACAACATCACCAGCAGCATCACCAGCCCGATACCGAGACCCATTACGGCCAAAACATTCTGCCGAACTGTCTCACGCATTCCCTGAGTTATGGTTTTTGTATTCATGGACACAATCCCATCCCAATGACAAGGGTTGCTTCAACTTGCAGAACACGCCATCGTATCAGAAACTACCCCCGTCCGCAAACAGCACTCTGCCGCCGGCGGACGCATATCTTCTTGAGTTTTTGGAAGCCCATCCCACTTGCGGAACGTAACGCCCGGATTCCGAATTAACGAATCGTGTTTCAAGGATTCGTTGCGTCCGGTTCGGCCAAAACGTGGAGTTCCTGCAACGCATTCAACGCGGCCTTTTGCTCCGCCTCTTTTTTGCTCGGACCCCACGCGCTCGGATATCGCTTTCCTCCCACCGACACGCTTATCTCGAAGCATTTGTTGTGGTCGGGCCCTTTTTCATCGAGTAGTTCATAAGCCGGCGTGGAATTCAGGTGCTTCTGGGCATAATGCTGAAGGTGGGATTTGTAATTTTGCTGGTTTTCGGATTCGGCGGCCTCGTCGATGTAACGCCCCATGTCCCGTAAGATAAACGTTCGCACGACATCGTATCCCCCGTCAAAATACATCGCACCCACCAGCGACTCATACACCGCCGCCATCATCGAACCCGGCAGCGATTCCTGATCCGCCATCCCCTTGCCCAGAAGCAGACATTCCTCCAAACCCCGATCATGAACGACCAGTGCGCACGTCCGACGCGACACCACCGAGGATTTAATCTTGGTCAACTCCCCTTCAAGCAATTCGGGAAATCGCTTATAAAGTTCTTCGCAGATGACCATCCCCAGCACGGCATCCCCGAAGAATTCCAATCGTTCGTTGCTCTCAAGTCGGTGATCGGCGAACGAGGCGTGGGTCAGTGCGGCTTCAAGCAGCACACGATCACGGAAGGTGTATCCGATGAGCTCTTCAGCCCGGTTCATAGCGGCGGTGGTGGGCACGTCCAAATCCTTGCGGGCCCGTGGGCAACTCCACCTCAAAACGCCCATTGCTTCCACCGGTGGAGTTACCCACAGACCAGTTCAGTTGCTTGCTTTCCTATTATCTCTCGCCGAAGGTGCTTCGTGCAACCTCCGGTGGCCATCCTGTGCTTGAATTATGGCTCTTTTGTGATTAGAATAATGAATCTTGCTGAATCATCAATTGATGAATCAAACGGGAGAGAAACAAGTAACCTATTGGCTGGAAACGAGTTAAAACAATGCATTACCCCCATCGCATCAGCAAAACAAAACGGCGTCGCAAACACGGTTTCCTGGCCCGAATGCGTACGCGAGGCGGGCGCGCCGTCATACGCCGCAAACGCCGCCGCGGAACCCATCGCGTTAACGCCGTCTGAAACAATCACTCCGGCTCCCCCGAAAAATTATGACGCTCCCCCCGTGGTGATCGTCCGCTAATTGAGTGGACTACAACCCGGATCGGCTCTGCTCGTCAGGCGATTTGCCCTCCCGTCGCTGAAATTGTACGTTTGCTCAGAATCTATTCGAATCATTCGCCGTTCGGGAGCGTTACTCTGTCATGCCCGACCAGATCAATCAAAGACTGTCGGAATTGAAAACCAGAATCACCAGCAAAGCCCGGTTGAAAACGGACCTCACCCACCACAAAGATCAGGTCCTGCGTCTGAATTCCCAACAGGCATTTCTGGAAACGCATCTGGAAATGCTGGAACGAGACATCCGTAAACTGGAGGGATTCGGTCTGTCCGGATTACTGGGCCGGCTGACCGGCAACCAGCAGCAGAAAGTTGAAAAGAAACGCCGCTTGTATGACGACGAAAAAGACAAACTCGAATCCTGCCTGATCGCGCTAGGCGCTGCGCGGGAGGAACTGGTCGCTCTGGAAGATACCTTCAACCGTTTTGACGACCTTGAAGCCGAATATCAAGACCTCTGCCGTCAAAAGGAAGAACAGCTCCTCGCCCAATGCCCGGAGTATGCTGAAACCCTGGCAAACATGGACGGCGAGATTCAGCGACACCGTGAGGAAATCCGTCGCCTCGAACACGCGATGGAAGCCGCCGAGGAACCCCTGCTCGCCCTGCACAGTCTGTTCTCATCGTTGAAACGCGCCGGCAGCAAGCATATCGGCGCAGCCGCGGCGCCACCCATCATCTCCGCCGCCATGAATACGCTCTTTTCCATGACCGGCATCCCCTCCGCAACCCATGCTCGGAAGGCGATGCAAAACCTCGTCCAAAAGTTGCAAACTCTCCAATACGCCGATCATCCTGACGATCAGGCGATTCTGCAGCTGACGGATAAGATCGAGAACCTCGCTTCGAAAATGGATGCTTCGTGGGCGATGAGCGCCTCAGGCCATCCCGCCGCGTGCCACGAGGCGGAAAGCGATATCATGGAACTCAAGGAATTCCTCGGGGAAAAACTGGAAAACACCCGGACGCAACTAGCGGAATCTCAGCAGTCACGACTCGCCGTCCTGGAAACCGCCGATTGAAACAACCGGTGTATAGAAGAGAATGATCCCCTGCTGGCGCAGGAGAAGTAGAACAACCCCCCGTCGGCCAAGAAATTGCATCAGTTCTCGAACCGCTGTTTTTTGCGAAAAAACCAAGGAGCCGCGTGGCTTTAGCCCGCGCGTTCTTTTGTTTTTGAGCGAATTTTGCGGGTTCTTTTCTTTCATGCAATTTCTTGCCGCACGGAGGGCTCTGACGAGTGCGGCGTTCATGATTCCGAATTTCGCATGTCCGCCCAGTCCTCGACCCTCAGTCCTACCAGAACACGCTTCCTGCTGGACGCGTCCCCGATTCTTATT
>CAIVHJ010000414.1 GCA_903905665.1 uncultured Phycisphaerales bacterium | reverse complement strand
GGGGGACTCAGAGCGGCGACCCAGAACATCAGACCCAACATGGACCATACTTCTTTGCGTTTCATGGCTTGTGCCTCCTGAAAATTGACCACAAAGCCGGAGCTTTGCGATCCTCTGCCACAAAGCTGGAGCCTTGTGACCTTGTTCGAGAAATCCCATTGATTTCCCATCCATCTATAAAGGCGCAAAAGGAAGCCCAAACAGCTCAGGTTTTTTGAAAAATTTTACACGCCCTATCTCCTTGAAAACAAAAGACTTGCGAGATTGTGGCTTAATCCAATAAAATAAAACTGACCCCGGTTCGATCCCTATTGGTCTTTGAACAGGAAAAGTGATGGTTCCCGCAGAATTTCGGTGACGTGCAGGCCAAAGCTCCGTGGCTTGATGATTCGGGTGTCACTTCCAAGGTTCAAACATCAAGAAGAATTTGGATTTCGCTATCCAGTTGAAAATACAGGAGTTATGAAAAAGACAAGAGAAATCTCGAATGAAAAGGACATTCGAACGTCTGATAAATGGCTATTGTAAGGTCTTTTGCAGCCGGGGATAACATCAACTTTACTTTTGAGTCCAGTCCGCCTATTGTTCTACAGAGGCCCGTGCGTGCGCACTGACAGCGGAGAGAGAGCACCTCAAGTTGTCAGAGTCGTACTGATCTTAGAAAACGATGCCGCTGAATTAACAAATGCAATGTTTGATGAAACATTGGCGCAATTTATTATTTGACAACGAGTTGGTCGCGCGAGAAGTTCGTGAGATCGTATTGCGATCTTGCATGGCTTTGCGGTAATTTAGAAGACGATCACGATGAGCGAATTTCAATTTGGTGTTCTGACACTGGCTGTCGTCGGTCCATTCGTATTGGCCGCAATGATTTCGGACATTCGCGCGCGCCGGTTGCCCAATGTTTTAACAGTCGCCATCGCGGCGTTGAGTTTGTTGCTGCATTTGATCCACGGAGGATGGGCGGGACTGGGTTGGGCTGCACTGGGTTTAGTCGTCGGGTTTGCGTTGTTGCTTCCGTTTTATGTGGTTCGCATGTTTCCTGCGGGGGATTTGAAGTTGGCTGGGGCGCTGGGAGCGATGATGGGTTATCCCCATGTGTGGTATGGGATTGCGGCGGGGGTGGTTTTGGCGGGCGTGTATTCGCTGATCGTGATGCTGAAGCAACCTGCGGAAGTGACGAAACAACGATGGTCGCTGGTGATGGCGAAGATGATTGCGATGAAGACGACGACTGATTTTGCATCGGTGGAGTCACTTGAAGCCAGTCAGAAGAAGCTGGCTTATGGCGTCTTTCTGGGAATCGGGGCATTGGGTACGATCATTTATCAATTGATCGATTTGAGGTGGGCGGGATGAAGACCAATCGAATACAAAGACAAGCGAACAGACGGAGTGGGTTGGCGGTGGTGGAGTTGGCGATTGTGGCGCCGATTTTGCTGCTGATGTTGTTCGGGATCATCGAGTTTGGATGGCTTTTCGCGGTTCAGCACCTTGTGGATCACGCCGTCAGTGAAGGAGCGAGACTGGCCTGCATGCCGGGGCTGGAAGTGGCGCACGGAGGCAACACCAAAATCGAACAACAACTGAATCAGATTCTTAATTCGTTGGGAGTTACGGTGACTTATGGGACAAGCGGCGGGAACACTTGGTCGCGGGATAACGCCACAAGCGCAACTGACCCCAACGAAGTGATCACCGTTCGTGTTCAATTGTTTGCACAGGGATCGACGCACGGCGTGGCGTTACCGGGGTTTGTGCTTCGGACGTTTTTTCCGAGCAATGCGGCAGTGGATGCCACGGTGACGTCCGCTCATCCGACGTGGGTGGGCCAGACTCCGTGACCTGAAGATTGACAAGAGGAGAATCGATATGAATACACGCGTTGTGGTTCCGATGGTGGTGGCGGTGGTGGCGGGTTTGGCGGCGATCGTGTTGATTCGCTCGATGATGGATAAGATGGCCGGTCCGCCGGCGGACGTCAAGCCGGTCCTGGTGGCACGGGAATCCATCAAGACGGGGACCGAGCTGAAGCCGGAGATGCTGGCGGTTGTGAACTGGCCCGCCGGGGTCGTCACCGACAAGATGATCAGCAACAAAGAGGACCTCACGAACCGGATATCCCGCGTGGTGATCCCGGAGCTATTTCCGATTTCGGAGGATTTCCTGTATCCGAAGGGTTTCAAGGTGGGGCCGGACCTGGACATACCCGCCGGATATCAGGCTTTTGTGATCAAGGATGAGTTGACGACGGCTTCGGGGATGATTTTGCCGGGGAGCCGAGTCGATGTGGTCGCCGAAATCAAGAATCCCAAGACGAATGTCGCTACGAGCCGTCATGTGCTGCAGAACGTGCAAGTGCTCAAGGTGGGGCCCTATTATTCGCGTGAAGACATGTTGGCGGACAGCACGGGATGGAAAGCAAAAGACCTGAGCCTCGTGACGCTGTTGCTCAAGCCGGAGGAAGTGGCCATTGCTCATGAATCGAGCGGCAAGAGCCGGCTGACGTTTTCGGTTCGCAGTGCTTCGGACAATAATTATTACGAGTATGGATCGGAATCCGCGCCGGCGGCTCCTGCCGAGCCGAAAACCAAGTCTGATTCCAAACCCACAGCGCCTCGCAAATGGGTGACCTGGGAAGTGCGTGACGGCGAGAAAAGACAGGTCACGTACGTGTATGTGAACGGCGAGTGGGTTCCCGAAACAAACAACGGAGTATATGGAGGTCCGGATTCGAACGAGCCGCAGTCGAAGTCGGCGACGAATCCACCGGTAGATAAGGTTCCGAGCGGTAATCAATCTCAATCAAACTCCTCCGACAACAAAGAGCGGGAGGGAGAAGGATCAGGGGAGCCCACGGAATCCGCAACCCCCGTTGAATCTCCGGGGAGTTGAGAATTGACCCTCCCCCCACCCATCCCTGAAAGGGAGGGAGAATTGAAAAACCAGGCGGCGGAAAATGGTAATGAGAATGGGATAATCTGTTATGAACAAGTCGCTCAAAGTAGCCATATTGCGAACGCAGGACTGTGAGGATGCGACGCTGAAACCGTCTTTGCTTGGCATCGAAGGGCTGCGGATCTGCGCGGAGTTGACGCTGGCGGACGATTTGTCTGAATCGCTGACGCTTTCGCGTCCTGACGTGTTGGTGGTCGTCATCGGTCTTTCGCCTGTCCACCTGCTGCTGGGGCGACTGGGTGAGACGCTTCGAGGCAAGCGACATCTGACGGTGATTCTGGCGGGTCCGATTCGTGACCCGGATTTGTTGTTGACGGCGATGCGGTCGGGGGTGCGTGAATTTCTTTCGTTGCCGACTCAGCCCGAGGCGGTGATGGAGATTCTGGAGAAGATACTGGAGGATCAACCCGCCCATCCACGAGGTAAACTGATGGTGTTTTGCGGCGCCGGAGGCGGGAGCGGCACGAGCGTGGTGGCGCTGAACGTGGGCGTCGAGATGGCGCGCTCGGGTCGCGGTCGTGTGGTGCTGGTGGATTTGGATTTGTATCAGGGGCAGTTGCCGTCGATGCTCGATTTACATCCGACGTATTCTTTGCTGGATGTTTGTTCGAGCGACAGTGAGGAAATTGATTCGTCGCGGCTGGAAAGTGCCCTGCTGAAACACGAATCGGGATTGCGTTTGCTGGCCCGTCCCAGGGAGATTCATGCGAGTGATTCGGTGATGCTTTCGCGGGTGACGGCGGTGCTCCATTCGCTGCTCGATTTATACGACGTGGTGCTGGTGGACCTGGATCGCAAGGTGGACGTGAGCGGCGGAAAGATATTCGAATTGGCGGATGAGATTGTGCTGGTGGGTCAACCGGTGACCCATTCGATCCGCAATGCCGCCCAGTTTCTGGGCATGCTGGTTGGAGATTCGATCGATCTGGAACGGGTCAAACTTGTGTTGAATCGGTTGCCGAAAAAAATTGGATCGGTTCGACCGGAGAGCGTGGAAAAGAGCCTGAAACGCAACATCTTCGCCACGATTCCCGATGATTCCGAGGCGGTGAGCGAATCGCTCAACTGGGGAGTGCCGCTGAGCGAACATGCGACTTCGAGCAAGGCGCGTCTGGCGATTCGCGATTTGGCAATGAGTTTGCTTCGCGTGGAAGGCGCCGAAGCCGACAAAAAAGACGCCCGGAAAAAGAAAAGTTTTCTGAGCAACCTGTTTAAGACCAACGTTGCATAAAAAGTTTAGGAGTTCAGGAGTTTAAGAGTTCGCCGGAGGAGAAGGAACGACCATGTTGAAGTTGCGGAAAAAAGGAGAGGAAAATAAGTCTTCGGAGCGTCCCGGGCCGCCGGTGACGACACCGCCTGTGCCTGCGGTGATGCCGATTGCCCCGCCGACGATTCCCGAAGCGGTCAAAGAGGATCAGAACCGTCTGATGCAGCGGCGGCGAGAATTGACTGAGATTAAAGGTCGCTTGCATCGCCGGTTGTTGGACCGGCTTGATCTGTACAAATTTCAAAAAGATTCGCCGGACCATCGCGCGCAGATTCGGACGGTTTTGCTCGAACTCGTGGCGGAAGAAGCCACGGTTCTGGATGCTCGTCTTCGGGAGCGACTGGTCAGCGAAGTGCTGGACGAGACGTTCGGGCTGGGTCCGCTGGAGGAGTTGCTGGCGGATCACACCATCAGCGATATTCTGGTCAACGGTCCCCGGCAGGTATTCGTCGAACGACAGGGCAAGCTCAGTTTAAGCGGGGTGACGTTTCGAGACAACGATCACGTGATGCAGATCATCGATCGGATCGTTTCAAGCGTAGGACGTCGATGCGATGAAACGTGTCCGATGGTGGACGCCCGACTTCCCGACGGATCGCGTGTCAATGCAATCATTCCACCGCTGGCGTTGGATGGTCCGAGTATCAGCATTCGTCGGTTTGGGTTGAATCCGATCACGATCGACGATTTGTTGGCGTATCGCGCGATCACGCCGGAAATCGTCGGATTTTTGGCTGCGGCGGTGAAGGCTCGACTCAATATGGTCATCGTGGGGGGAACCGGCAGCGGAAAGACGACGCTGCTCAACTGCGTATCGAGTTTTATTCCCGAAGGGGATCGCGTGGTGACAATCGAAGACGCCGCCGAACTCCAGCTGCAACAGGCCCACGTGGTTCGCCTCGAAACCCGCCCGCCCAACATCGAAGGAAAAGGCGAGATCACCGCGCGTGATCTGGTTCGCAACTCGCTGCGAATGCGGCCGGACCGCGTCATCGTTGGCGAGGTTCGGGGGGGCGAGTCGCTCGACATGTTGCAGGCGATGAACACCGGTCACGAAGGGTCCATGACGACGGTCCACGCCAACAGCACCCGCGACGCCGTGGCCCGAATCGAGACGATGGTGGGAATGGCGGGGATTGATCTTCCGGCGCGAGCGATTCGCCAGCAGATGTCCTCGGCAATTCAACTGATGGTCCAGGTTCAGCGTTTGACGGGTGGGCCGAGACGTGTGGTTCGGATCACGGAAGTTCAGGGCATGGAAGGCGAGGTCATCACGATGCAGGACCTGTTTGCGTATGAGCAGACGGGTCTGAGCAGCGAAGGGAAAGCGGTCGGACGCTTTGTCAGCACGGGGATTCGGTCGAAGTTCATCGATCGGATGGCGTCGATGGGCGCGCACGTTCCGCCGGAGGTTTTTGAGCGTCGAATCCTGATGGAAGATCAGGGGGCGGGATGATACGAAAGGCGGCATCATGGAGATGGCGTTAACATCAAGCTGGGGAGTTTACGGGCTGGCCGTGGTGGTGATCCTGGTGGTTTATGCGCTGATCGATTGCGTGCAGAGTTTTCGGCGTCTGGACCCCCGGCGGATCGAGCGACGGTTGATAGGCGATCTGAATTTTTCCGAGGCCGGGAAAAAAGAAGGTGGAATCATCAAAGATCCCGGTGCGGAGAGACGATGGGCGATGGCCCGTTGGCTGGCGGCTTCGCAGAGCGGAATGTCGTTTCGGAAATTGTGCGTACAGGCTGCGGTTCCCTGGCCCGCTCACCAGATTCTGGTTTATCTGGGCTGCGTTTTGGCCGTTTTTTTGATCTTCGGTTTGTTGCTCCATCTGAACCCGCCGTTGATTCTTTTGGGTGCGGCGGCGATTGTCCTGGTGCCGATGGTGGTTATTCTTCGAATGCGCAACGCCCGGCTTCGCAAATTCAACAATCAAATGCCTGAAGCGTTGGAATTGCTTTCGCAGGCGCTTCGCGCGGGGCATTCTCTGGCGGCAGGGATCCAACTGATCGCCGAACAGATGCCCGATCCGATCGGGACGGAATTTCAGCGGGTTTATGCCGAACAGGATTTGGGAATTCGACTGGAAGACGCATTGAAGCATTTGGCGGATCGGATCGATATGCTTGATGTGAAGATGTTTGTGACGGCCATTCTGATCCAGCGACAGACGGGCGGCGATTTGACGGAGTTGATGGATCGCATCGGGACGATGATCCGCGACCGCATTCGCATTCTCGGGCACGTCCGAACGCTGACCGCCGAAGGACGTTTGAGCGGCTGGATTCTGATTGGGTTGCCCATCGGGGTTTTGTTGATGTTATTCGTCATCAATCCGGAATATCCGAGAGTGCTTTTTACGACCCGTTTGGGTCATTTTTGTCTGTTGGCGGCGCTGGTCATGCAGACTTTGGGCATCGTGTTCGTACGCCGAATCGTCAGCGTGAAGGCCTGAACGAGTCGTGAAGTACCGGTGCGGTTGATTCGGGAGGTACTTAGGTCATGATTTGGATCGCGGAAACAATACCCGGCTGGGAAATGCTGGTGATCGGCGTGCTGGTGATGATGGTTGCCGGTGCGGTGGTGTGGATTTTCGTGGCCCGACGGGCACCGCTTGAAAGTGAAGTGGATCGTCGGTTGGCGAATCTGGTCTCGAAACCCGGGTCGATGGGGACGGCCGAGTCGGCTTCGGATTTGATCCGAACGGGGAAAGAGTCGTCGCTGTTTTCGCGGTTGTCGATTTTGAGCAAGCCGCTGGAGTCACGGACGGACGTGGAGCGGCATCGTCTGGCCTTGCGACTGGCCCAGGCGGGGTATCGCAGCGATCGGGCCGATATGGTGTTTCTCAGTTTGAAGATGCTTCTCATGATGGTGGGGGCGACGCTTGGTTTTCTGCTGGCATGGTGGATGAAATGGACCGGGATGAATGTGTTTAATTTGACCGTGCTGGGCGCGGTGGCGGGATTTCAGGGGCCGAATTTGTGGCTTCGATCGGCGAGTCGAAAACGGATAGAACGGATTTCGATGGCTTTGCCGGATTCTCTGGACATGCTGGTATTGGCAGTGGAAGCCGGACTGGGACTGGATGCCGCGATTCGGCGTGTGGCCGACGAGATGAAGGGAACTTTTCCCGAGCTGTCTGAAGAGTGGCAGCTCGCCGCGCGGGAAACCCAGATGGGCGTGCTTCGCGCGGAAGCCATGCGTAAAATGGCCGAGCGAACCGGTGTTTCCGAAATGCGCTCTCTGGTTGCGATTCTGTTGCAGTCGGAAAAATTCGGCACCAGCATCGCCCAAACGCTTCGCGTTCACGCCGAAACCATGCGCATTAAGCGACGCCAAAGAGCCGAGGAAATCGCCAACAAAACCGCCGTCAAACTGCTCTTTCCGTTGATCTTCTTTCTGTTCCCCGTGATATTTATCGTGATTCTCGCTCCGGCTGCCATTCGCTTTATGGAAAGCGGTTTTCTGAACAAGTGACACCGAACGTCACGGGGACTGGATGAGGATTCGGCAGATTTCGTCGTGGATTTGATTGTAGGGCGCCGTTCCACCCGGAATATCGTTGAACAAGACCGAGAACACGTACCACCGATTCTCTGAAGCGCGGACGTATCCACTCAAAGATCGCACGCCGTTGATGTAGCCGGTTTTTCCCCACACGCGTCCCGGAAAGTCCTTGAGACGTTTCTCCAGTGTTCCTTTGGAACCGTTGACGGACAGGCTTTCCATGAAAACGGGGCCTTTTTGCGAATCGAGATACAGGTGTCGCAGAATTTCCACGATTTGTCGGGATGAAACACGATTGTCCCTGCTCAATCCCGATCCATCGGCGATGACCATGCCGGTGGTATTGACGCCCCAACTTTCCAGTCGCTGTCGGACGGCCTGTTGACCGGCCTGCCAATTGGACAGCGGGGCAGGATTTTCCGCCGGACCGGTGATGGTCTTGCCGACTTTTTTGAACAGGCATTCCGCGAAGAGGTTTTGGCTGTTTTGCAGCGTGCGGCGAAGCACATCGGCGATCGAAGTTCGGGCGGTGGTGAGTTTTTGTGGGATGGCCGCGCCAGTGGCGTCGTTAGATTCGAGACTTCGTGGCAATGTTCCTTTGCGCACTTCGCCCCGAACCAGAATCCCCTGATCCTGCAGCACTTTTTTGAAGACTTCACCGGTAAAAATCGTCGGATCCGGAATCGCCACAGACTGGAGTTCCGTACGTTCCCTGCACTCTCCGCTGATTCTGAACTCCGGCGTGTTGGAGGGTCGATTCACCCCCGGTTTGTTTTTTGTTCCTGTTTTGCAGGTATTGATGATCCTCAGCCAATTGTTCGGCGGGAAAAATGTGACTTCGACCGGCCGACCGGGCTGGGTCGGCTGAACCGTGAACTCGACGCAGTTGTCGTTGAAATTGAGTCCTCCCACGGGCGCAGCGTACCATTTCGAGAGGTCTTCCCCTTTCCACGACGGATGGAAGCGTTCCTCGTCAAATACCGTGTCGTCCACAACAATGTTGCCGTCGATCCGGTCGATGCCCCGCTGCTTGAGGATCGATGCCCAGTCCTGAAAGATCGCCAAAGGCGTACGTCCCTGGTTTTTGGCAAGATTGGGGTCTCCGAATCCCGGATCGCCCGATCCGACGATCACCAGATCATTGTCGGCGTGGTACAGTTCGGTCTCAAATACAAAGTCCGTACCCAGAATATCCAGCGCCACGGCGGCGGTGATGATTTTCTGGTTGCTGGCGGGGATCATGGGAGAATCCGGGTTTTTTTCATAGATGATTTTTCCGTCGGCGAGGGACATGACACAGGCAGAGACCTGAACGTTTTTGTTGGGTAGCGGGTTGAGGAGGCGTTCAATTCGAGACGCCGGTTCTTCCGGCTGGGCAGAAACCGATGCGGGAATCAACACGAGGACGACCGCAAGCAGACTGAATCGCAGCCGAGAAATTAGTGCTGAGTGTTGATCCCTGAATTCTGATTTCAGCAGAGAAGCATACGCCATAAAAAATCAACCTGAAAAATAGAGGAGGTGAAGCGTTTCGGAGTCGAAGACGTCAACTCCGGTACCGACCCCTCCGAAATTCATATCCTTTTGCCCTGAAGACGGATTCCGAAATCTGCCTGAACGGCCGCAGATACATGCAACATACAGCATATCATCGGCATAATGCAAACGATCGGTTTTAGAAATTTCAGACGGCGATTGAAGGAGTACCGCGTTTCAGAAGTTTCTCAAGCCAAGGGTGATTCCATCTTTTCGGACGGGCCGCATAAGCCATACTCAAATGTACGAGAGGGCACACATTAAATTGGGCTAATAAACTGGATATCCGAAGACAGCCGGGCCTATCATTATTTGGACGTGCGTATCCGTTGGTGTCATTTCTTTTTCACATGAGGGAGAATCGTCATGTTCAACAGACAAAATCGATTGGGTCCAGGGGGATGGATTGCGGTTTTCATCTCGGTTTTGAGCGTTTGCGGTGTCGGGGCGCAAGTCGGGTTTTCTGATGGATTTCCCTCTCCCGAAGGCACGATCCATGAACCTTTGGTAGAACCGCCGGACGGATTCTCCATCATTCGAAGTGAAGTCTTGGGAGAAACGGACGATGATGTGGAGGCTGCGACGTTTCGTACCTGGGAATCAACATGCAATGGGACTTTGACGAGCTTATCCGATCAACTTTCTGCTTCGAAGGACGAGATCATTGCAACCCAGGTGAGTCTCGCCGACGATCCATTGCTCGAAGAGTTCTTGCAGTCCCCGATAGAACTCCCGGAAATCGAACCGTTCGAAGATGCGATCATCTTGAACCCGAGCAGAGCGTTTGGAATCTGTGTTACGGCGGGGGCCATGGAGGCGTGCTTCAATATACCTTTGAGTCGTTTTCAATGGCATCGGGACACGATGACATACACTTTTGAATTGAGCCATGCCACCCTGATGTTTCAGGCAGTGATCCCTAACCCTCGCTGGTCACGGTCCATTCGTCCCGTCTCCCCCAAAGCCGCAGTCCAGCAAATGATCGCCATTCCGGCTCCTGTGAAACTGGCAGACGTGGATGATCTGGAGGTGACGATCCAAATAGCAGAACCTTATTCTCTTTCTTTCGGATATACGATTGAACTGGCCGACGTTCCGGGGATCGAGTTTTCACGGGTGGAGGTGTATCTGACGGGGGTGGAAATCCCTCGCGGACTTTATCAGGGTCGTATGCGAACGATCGAAGGATTTCAGGAGAGCGGTGATGATAACGATCCGATC
>CAIVHJ010000413.1 GCA_903905665.1 uncultured Phycisphaerales bacterium | reverse complement strand
CCCGCATGGCCGCGACGGTAGCAGCCGCCAGCAGCCCAAGGAGCGAGGAGGAGCAAAGGTTGGAGACATTGGTAACGACGAACGACACAGGGATGCGCCGCGGATGGTGCCGTCCCTTCGGGATGCGGTGGGGCGAGTCTGTCTGCGGCGTTGCGGCTCCTCGTCGTAGTTTCCAAATACGCCTCGTCGCCGCGCCTTGCATCCAAACTCCCCGCACCGCAACGCGACTCATGCCGGTTATTCGGATAGGCTCTAAACGCAGGTGGGCGTGAGGCATCGTTTTTATCCAGTGTTGGTATGTGGGCGATCAAACGACTGTTTGAATGGCTTGGGCGGTGTGCATAATCAGCATAGTTCCAACGTCCTATAAGATATGTTCTGTTGCGTTGGACGTGGGAAGCAGTTTTTTGGGTGAATTGACGATCAGGCAGATGTCGTTCAGGGTTTCAGGCCGGGTTTTCCGGGTTTGGTATTGGGACCACCCGCAAGATCAAGAACCTGAGTTCTGTTGATCTTGTGCGTACTCTCGTCAAAACGGTACGCCAACAATTTGTCCGTTTTGGAGTCGATGAGGTAAACCGCCTGGCTGGAAGAATTCAAATAGCCGGTCAGAACGGTGTAATTACCTGAATTCCAGATCATGCCGGATGCTTCAGCACGCTGAGTTTCGACGGCACTAATGACAAACACAGCCGCCAACAGAATCACGGCTGTAATGCTCAGACAACCAATGGTAAATGATTTGTGGTCCATAGATATCTCGCTCCTGCATCAAGTGGATGAAATCCTACAATGTTGATTAACGCGTCTCCGTGCAACCCCGGTTCGATACAATCCTGCCTATGGGGTTTGGTTGCCCCCTATTCCGAGGTCCTGCGCGACATCTCGGGTGTCAATCACACGCAGTTCGGCGGTGGTCGCATCCGGAGCCAGTACAGTCAACAAGTGCTTCCCTGTATGAAGAATCCAGACGGCGTCCGTTCCGGACGTATACAAAGCAGTAATCGCCAGATAATTCGAGCCTCCTGCAGGAGCGGCTCGCTGGGCATAGGCGGCCGGCAAGTCGTAACTCAACACCGTCAACACACCCAGCAACGCAAAATTGACGGCGATCAAAGTCATCAGAAGAAATCGTTTCATAATATGATCTCCCGCATGTGTCGTTGCTTCCTAAACGTCATGGGTCAATTGTTGTGAGCCCGTTTGGGATTTTTGAAGCAAATTACCGCAACCACAACTGCCATGCCCGCTATGATCAGCCAAGACCACCACCACGATTTATTTTCGATCGGTGCCGTGGTCGTGACCTCCTCTGCCCAGATCAAGGTTGAGCACCACAACGCAGAGAATAAAAACACCAGCGTCGCGAGAATCGGCTTCATAGATTTATACCCACATTCATGAACCACGTGAAGAATTCTATGCTCAACCAGCAACAAAATCCAATCGACAGTAGCGTTTTGGTCGGCGCAGAAGTTACCGAACACCATGGACCAATTGAGCTTTAGTCCGTCGGCGGCGAGTCGCCATCACGACATAAATGATAAAAGCCACCAAGGCGACAAGCATCAAAATTTGCATCTCACGCTGATCGCCGAGAGTAAAAAGCAATGCCGTCAACGAAGCAAACACGCAACTATAAATAACCCATCGCAACAGCCTGGGGTGCAATAATAAAGGCGCAGCGACCGCAAAAGAGCTGTAAGTACCAGCCACAGTTCCGAATATCAGAACATAACAAAAAGCGTGAATACTATCGCCACCAAATATGTACATCGCCACGAGGGTAAAGAGCACGGTCGTGGGCGTCAGAATCGTACGAGAAAGGGTTTGGTTGATACTGGCGTCGATGATCGCCGGAGTGAGTTCTTTCAACTTTCCCCGGTTTTCACGGATTCGGTCCAGCACGACGATCGTATCGTTGACGGAATATCCCACAATCGTCAACAACGCCGCGATCACCGTCATATCGATCTTGATATTGTCCATAAGGAGGATTTTTCCGATCCACGTTCCATGTAAATAATAGGAGATGGCGATGGCGCCCATCGCGACGGTCACGTCGTGGATCAAAGCCACAACGGATGCCCAGCCAAACCTTTGATCTTTGAAACTGATGGTCAGATAAAGCACGATGGCGAGAAGAGACAGCAACAGCGCCATGAGCGCTTTCTTCTGTGTCTGGGATGCGATCTCCGGTGCAAACTGCACAACTTGTTGCAGTGTTTTTTCCTGACTCAACGCCGCCTGCGCCTCTTTCAGAACGGGAATGGCGAGGTTGTCCTCCCACAAGGCAGGATCGTCCTGATACTGAATGCTCTCGTCGTTCACGAGCAAGGCAAAATCCGTCAGGCGATGCTGTTCGATGGGTTTGGAAGCGTCTTCGGGAAGCGTAACCAGCGGTACAATTTCAAAGGGGCGATATTTGGATTTTTCAGATTCGGAAGCCATTTGGGCGGACTGAATCCGGTTTCTCAACTCAACCGTCGTTTGCGGGGGGTCCAGATGCTCAAATCCGACCGCCACGCCACCGTAATACTCCCCCACCGGAAATACCCAATGCCCCCCGATGAGGTCGGATAACTTCAGATCGATGGCGGTGATCTGAGGATGATAGACAGGGAAAAATTCCTTTCCGGTTTCCGGGTTTTTCATGGCAGTGTACGAAACAGGTCGCTGAGCCTGTAACTCCGAACCCAATGCGGCCAATATAGCTTGGCGAACAACCTCCTTGTCGCTTTCCGTTGAGATGACGTCGAAAGTCGTCGTTTCCTCGGTTCGTCGAAGATCGTCCATGCGAATCGGCTGGATTCTCGCCTTGGCCAGCTGGTCGGCGGCGTGAAGGAGGTAAACTTTGGATCCAATAAACAGATCTCGAAACTGATCCAGATTCATTTTCTGATCGGCGCGCAAAGTGACCCGTATCGAATGCGGACCGATCGATTCGACACCATGACCGGCGCCGGGTTCGACGAGATTGGCAAATTGGGTCATGGCGACCATCTCGATTTGAGAAGAGGACCAGGCGGGGTTTTCGATGGTGAATACGCCGTTCTGAGGTGCCGATATCTGCGATTGGTCCACTTGGTTCGCGGCCCATCGGAGCCATCCCGTTACTGTTTGTGGGGATGTTTCGTCCGATCCTTCACCACAAACCTGACGTTGAACCTCAACGTCCCGAGTCGGACGTTTGAATTCGACGGTGATGGAGGTCCCTCCCAGGAATTCGATATCATAGATGTTAGACTGATTGGTGAAATGCTGATGCAGGAACAGAGCTGTTCCCCCCACCGTAATGATGCCTGATATCAGCCAAAACGGACGACGCAACGCAAACCACGGGATGCTCGGCACTCCGATCAATTTCATCATGTGTATCTTGGCGATAATCTTATTTTGTATGAGCGCGGCAAAAATGATTCGCGTGACAAAAATGGCCGTGAACAGATTGAACACCAGGCCCAGACCCAGCACGATGGCAAATCCCTTGAGTTCTTCGCTGCCGGAAAACCCGAGAATGATGCAAGTGATGAGGGTAGTGATGTTGCTGTCGAAAATGGCGCTGAAGGCTTTTTCGTAAGCGGTCTTAATGGCCATCTTCAAACTAGCCCCGCGGGCCATTTCCTCCCGCAAACGTTCATAGATGAGTACGTTGGCGTCAACCGCCATTCCGCACGCCAATGCCAAACCCGCGATTCCCGCCATCGTAAACGTGGCCTCCAGCACCGCCATCGCCGCCAGCGTGAACAACAGGTTTAGCCCCAAAGCCAGATTGGCGACGAAACCCGCCACGCGGTAATAAATCTGGATGAAGACCGCTACCAGCAAAACTCCGATGATCGCCGCCTTCAAACCGCGTAAT
>CAIVHJ010000412.1 GCA_903905665.1 uncultured Phycisphaerales bacterium | reverse complement strand
CCGCGCCCGCACCTTCGGCTGCATGAGCGATGTAGCGCGGCTCTGGAGCGCCGGTTTTGCGCTCGGCGCCTCGTTCGAGAATTCGGTGGTG
The DNA here is from genome assembly GCA_903905665.1 of uncultured Phycisphaerales bacterium. Classification (GTDB taxonomy): domain Bacteria; phylum Planctomycetota; class Phycisphaerae; order UBA1845; family CAIVHJ01; genus CAIVHJ01. The sequence goes on along the minus strand of CAIVHJ010000412.1, from coordinate 1,658 downwards.
TTCGACGAAACCCGCCTGCTCAATGCCGAAGGCCTGCGCTACAGCGACGAATGTGCGCGCCACAAGGTGCTCGACGTGATCGGAGACCTCGCGCTCGCCGGTCTGCCTCTGCTCGGCGCCTATCGCTCGGTGCGCGGCGGCCACAAGCTCAACCACGCGGTGCTGACGGCCTTGATGGCCGATCGCAGCGCCTGGCGGGTAATCGAGGCGGAAACCGCCCGTCGTTCCCGCGCTCATGCCGACGCTGCTGGACATCGCCGCCACGTTTGCGTTTCGGATCGGCGCTCGATTCATCATCACCGGTGTGTCCGAACGATTGGGAAAACCCGGACCGGGACCGGGAATCATGTACCCCGACAACCGCCGCGAATTCTTCACCAACTATCAATACATGCTCGAATCGGCTTTGCCCCCGCGAACCAAACTGCAAATCCTCACCCCGCTGATCGACCTGAGCCGCACCGAAATCATTCGTCTGGGAGAGCGGTACAAAGTTCCGTTTGAACTGACGTGGTCGTGTTATCAGGGCGCCGAAAAACCGTGCGGTCGATGTTACGGATGCGCCAATCGAACCGCCGGATTCATCGAAGCCGGTCTCCCCGATCCCCTCATCCTCCCCATCAGTTCCTCGAAGGCATGAGTCTTTCCTCTGTGCTTACTCTGTGCTGCGAATCCGGTGATCTCCTACATACGATCGAGCGTTGAGATACCCAGCAGATTGAGACTGAGGCGCAGAAGGCGGCCCGGGATTGTGGCCTTCGTTACCGATCCGGTCCTCCCACTGTGGATTTGATCGCTTCACTTTTCGGTGAAACCGGCTCGGTGATCTGGACCGAATTCAACACGGATTGAGGCAACAGAAGCCTGATGGGGAACGGCGGCAACGCTGGTACGGGATCGCCCGCATAATTCCGATAGCACTGGTACCATGCTCGGTAATCATCCAGACCGATCGCACCGTCGCCGTCATAGTCCGCCTCAGCCACGTACTGCGGCTGACCGACGCTATGACCAAACGCGTGAAGAATGATGACATAGTCGTCATAATCCACGTCGAGATCGTTATCCAGATCACCACAGGGTTCGCATTCGTCGGGCCGACCGTTATGGTCGCGATCGCTGCTGAACCCGGAGGCAATGTCGCAGGAATCGGGCACGCCATTGCCGTTGCAATCGTTGTTTGTCAACTCACATTCATCGGGGATGCCGTTGCCATTGCAGTCGGGTGAAGGGAGTGTGAACACATACGCTGAGCCGGAGTCGGAACCGTTATCGTCGTCCCCATAAGCCCCCACAACGGCCACGTCGCCGGACACGGAAACGGATGTGCCGAACCAATCCGAAGCTGCACCGTCCGAGGCGAGTAGCTTGGCTTCCTGTATCCAGCTCCCTCCCGTATAGACGAACACGTAGGCCGAGCCGGATTCCGAACCGCTGTCGTCGTTCCCAGGTGCCCCCACAACGATCAGGTCGCCGGAGACGGAAACGCAATTGCCGAACACGTCATCCGCCGTCGCGTCCGAGGGCAGGAGCTTTTGTTCCTGCACCCATGACGATCCATTCCAGCGGAAAACGTAAGCTGAGCCGGAATCGTGGGCGGGGGCGTCGTCTCTGTTAGCTCCGATGACGGCCACGTTGCCGGAGATCGACACCGAATG
>CAIVHJ010000411.1 GCA_903905665.1 uncultured Phycisphaerales bacterium | reverse complement strand
TTTACGCTCGAACATGTTTTGGTGCAAATGGGGCGATTGGCGTACGTGCTGGATGGCGACAACGTCCGCCACGGCCTGAACAAAAATCTGGGATTCTCAGCCGAAGACCGCGCCGAAAACATCCGTCGCATCGGCGAAGTCGCCAAACTCTTTACCGACGCCGGATTCATCGCCGTCACCAGTTTCATCAGTCCCTATCGCGCCGACCGCAACGCCGTCCGCGCCAATCTGAAACCCGGCGAGTTCATCGAGGTGTTCGTCGATGCCCCGGTTGAAGTCTGCGAAACACGCGACCCCAAGGGCCTCTACAAAAAGGCCAAAGCCGGCCAGTTGAAAGGTTTTACCGGTGTGGACGATCCCTACGAACCACCGCTCCACCCCGAAATCCAATTGAAGTCCGCCGAATTGACCCCCCAGCAATGCGCGCAAACCATTCTTGACTACTTAAAGAACGTCCGCATTTTCAAACCCGCGGAATGAATTCAAACAGAGCCGCGCCCGTCAGGAAGCGGTTTTCGAATCCATATATGCGCCGGAATCGAACGACAAGGGGGAGGGGGCCTGAATTGGTGAGCGCATAAAAAGAGAGGATCCGAGCTCGCCGTAACTCGGACCCTCCAAGCCAGGCTGTCCCGCCTTACGGCAGGAGACCCACAGCCTCACTCCTATCATCGTCTTGCGAGGCACGACGCTTTATTATCGACCCCAAATCTCCGCGATAAATTCACGTCCGATAATTCCTGTCGCACCAGACTTGATTTACATTCGGCGATCATGAGAATATGGGGATAGTACCGGTTGAGCAGAGACGCAATCATCAGGGAGCGTGTTTCTCTGTGAACTCGATTGGTGTTGATTGGACATATTCGCGGGCCTGTAGCTCAGTTGGTTAGAGCAGGAGACTCATAATCTCTTGGTCCGGGGTTCGAATCCCTGCAGGCCCACTTCCCTACTTTGAACACGTTCGCAATTGTCCGCATCTGTATGTAAGTCATCGTGGTACAGTTTGTCCTGTTTTCTGATTGCGAGTGGTTTCGTGTCACTTACGGACGCCTGCAACGTCGGATTTGGCGTCACTTTTTTCTCGCATCGAATCGCTTGCCCGAAGTGATCGTCAGTGACTTGTAGATAATGCTTCATAGCAACCGGCTGCGAGTTTCCTAACCACGCACAAACGACGTGCAAGGGGAAACTTTCCGCCAGTTCGGTTTCTCGTGTCGATCTTAGGTTTTGAAACATCTTCACCCAAGGCAGTACGCCAGCACGCTTGATTATCCTCTCCGCTTGTGTACGTAGGTTTTGTTTTGCGTCCCTATAGCCTGTAATGATGAATTGAGCACCTTCTACAGCGTGATCGAAACATTCCTGCAAGTGCGGTAGCAATTCAGGAAACAACGGTATGATTCGCTGATCCTTGCCCGCGTGGTGTTCCGTTTTTGGACTATGGACGGTTATTCTGTTGTGCTCCCAGTCCACGTCACCCCACCGCAACGCCAGTATCTCCGATGGACACCGCAACCCGCCGTATCGTGCCAAGGCGAAAATCAGACGCCATTCAGGATTCGGACAAGCATCCAGCACCTTTTGGATATCATCCCGCGTTACGAATACCATGCGTTTCAGGTTCTCGCGTACCGTTGTTGGTATTCCATCGAACGGATTGTCTGTAATCAGTTTCCGCCGCGCCGCCGCACGAAAGAATTGGCGCGCCAGTTTGATCCTTCGTCTGGCGGTGTTTTCTGATAGGTGTTCGTGCGAAAACAGCCACAGCCGCCACAGGTCCGCGTCCCCAGCCGAAACATCCCGCAAAGCCTTGCCCGATCCAAAGTATTCAATCAGACAGCGTTTCGTGTGCCCGTACATCGTCGTTGTTCCAGACTTAACATCGCTTCGTGATTGGATGTAATCGTCGATGAATGCTCCCAGCGTTGCCGATGTTCGTTTCGCTGCGAGATTGACTGAAGCCAGTTTGTCGATCATCACCTCATCGCACTGCGAAAGCCACCAGTTTGTCGATTCCGCTGGTGTGGTGGTTGTTACCTGTGCTCTCACGATTTCCTCGACGTGCCCGCGCACGGTGTTAGCCTGTTTTGCGGACACCTCACCCAGTCTGAGTGTGTACCGTCGTCGATCCGCACCCGTGAATTGAATGCGCCGCCGTCCGCTTGAATCACATGATACGCTTGCCATTTTGTTTCCTCTGTCGTCGTGGTTTGACGACGATCGTTATGTTAAGCACCGCTGCCAACTTGTTCAGTGTGCCTGTGCGAATCTCCGCACCAGCCATGAACCGCAAGAGTGTGGCCTGATCCACACCGGACATCTTATATATCCGGTATCGCGTTAAACCGCTCTTGCGTACCGCCTGTCTCACCTGATCTGATAGTGTCATCATTCTCACAGTGTATCGTCTGCTTTTACAACGTCAAGCACTTTTTTCGCACCGTTCTTGAACGCCACCAAGTCCGAAGGATCAAATTTTCGCAATCTGCCGATACGAACCGTTGGAATTTTCCCGATGTGGACCAATTCCCACAGGCTCCGCTCGCAGATTCCTAACCACTTGGACGCCTCCAAAATGGTAAGCAGCCGTGATTCCATGAAACCCGCCCCAGAGTCATTTTTCTGAATCATTCGATACGTCCTTTTTATCGCCCTTGTTCACCCACCAGCGACGCCCGCACACCCTGCAGAATCGCCTCTGATGTTTGTGTTTCATTGACATACGATAGTCAACTTTCGTTTCCTTATTGCCGCACTTGCATACCGGACGGAGTTCCGGTGTTGGAATCAACTCATCAAAGTTGATCACCACAGGTTCTCCGTCACCTAGGTTTTGTTCGCCAGTCATAAGATTTCGCTTTCCACAGCCCCAGTCGTCGTGTCCGCCAGCAGCCAGCGGGGGCAATTCGCTGGATCATAAAAGCCGCATCCGTCTGGACGTGGGATCGCCACCCGCCAGAAACGGATGAACTCGGCGTCTGCATGAGATAGTCCACACCCTTCTTTCGCAGTTTTCGCTTTTTTCGCACCCTCATATACTGTTAATTCATTAACCTTTGATTCACATATCTTTATATATATACCCATTCGTTCGTAAGTTCCTTACGTGTTATTAAGCGAAAGATACAGAAGTGCGAAATAAGCGAATTTTGCGAAAGAAGCCCCTCACATTGGAAACCATATTTCAACCGTACGCCCATCAGTTTCCGACCGCTTCGCGTACGCCCGATTGTGATTGACAAGGATCGCCAGTGCCGCGTCGATGCGTACAGCCGAAACGTGACGATTGAATAACCCCGATATCGCGGTCCTTGTCATCCCCATTGGCGCACCCTGTAACCCCCTTAAAATACCGTCCGCTACGTCGTCACCTATGGCATTCCCGAAGATGTACCGACAAGACAACTCGGCGTATTCCCATACCGCAAGCGATGCAATCAAGTGCTCGGCGCGGATTTCGCTCGACTCGTCCAGCAAGGCGTAAATCATCGCCAGTCGCATCACCTGTGCTTCAGCACGTGCCGTCACAGCACCCAACAACCCCGGACACCCTGCGCTTAGCGTTGGATAAACCGCAGCCCACATTGAGGCAGTTTCGGCGTCGCGTTGAATCACCCCAACGGTTCTTGAAAAATGAATCGCGCCACGGAGCCTTTGCAGAATGTGATCGAAGTCCACTTCGTGAATACGTCCACCCTCCGGCAGGCACTTTGAACGGCGAACGCACAGCCACAAGAACCGATTGGCGAACCCGTTGGCGATTTCGGTTGTACTCAATTGCGCACGTAGTTCGTCGGCGGTGATGTGCCCGACGATTCCAATATGTGCGCCAGTCGCGGTGGCTGGGGAGTTTTTCGTCAGTGTTCTCAGGTTTCCGGTATCCCACGCACGCCGAATCACGGCCGACAGTGTATTCCCATCCCGTGCCGACATTCGCAGCCCTTGCGAAAATTCCGATTCAGAAACCAGCAATCGCTTGTCTTCTATTCCGGGATCAATCACAACATCATCGTACGCGACAATTTTCTTGTGGTCCCTGATCGGCTCGCGTTTCGTAATCGCGTCGCGGACGTTCCAGATAAGCCCCTCACCGGACGATAGCCCTTCCGCCAGCCCATAACTGGCCCACTCCGGCTCGATTGCCTCAAAAAGTCTCATAACTTGCCGCTGCGAAGTCCCCTTACGCCCCCGGCTCGTTTCGCCAACAAGGACAGCGAACAAGTTGGCGTAGTGTTCGGCTCCATCGGCAACAAAATGAGCACGTCGTCCAATGATTATGCCGAACGCGACTAGCAAGTGAATCAATAACGCCACGGAATCGGCTTCGGTGTGCGGCTCGATTGCTCGGACGATTTCACCCCCCAACCCATGAAGTGCTTTCGCGTCAAGGGTGGGCCAGTCGCGTGTGTCGTGTCGTGGTTCTCTAATCGGCTGTGCCGGTTCGTGCCGACATTGTGCGTTGTCGTTCAGCAGCCAGCCTCTCGGCTTGTCGTGTGGCTTAGTTGCGGCGTCGGTCACTTTGTGCCTCAGTTCCGCCTCTGTCCATGGCGGCGTGCAGCGTGCGTTGAAATGCTTCGATAGCAAATCGAAGGCGCGATCCTCTGACAAATCAAACCCGTGCACCAACGCTACCGCAGCGGTGTACGTTGCGGCATGTCCGCCACTCCCGCTCACGGCGGGGGGCATGGCGTTCAGGTATGCGCTGGCGCGATTCTCAATTTCATTCGGTGGTGGGCCAAGGGGGGGCGGTGGGGCGGGTGATTTCGTTAAGCGTTCAGCAACCCACTGAGGCAAATCGGCAATTTGCCGCTCCCTTGGCGAACATCCCTCAACCCAACGGTAGTGCGTTTTCGTTTCAGGGTGGATCGAACCAGGATACACGACTTGCCCGCCGTCGGCTCTCGTATCGACATGATCAGCAATTCGGCGGGAACTGTTCGGCATTGGATTTTCTGCATGATAATAGAGGTGCGTTCCCCGTGCAGTCTGGGCGGTCCACGTCTTGGGAAAGTCGATAGAACATGGGCCGTCGATATCGATTACCACGATCCCTCCCGAAACTTGGCCCGTTCTGAGCCCGATATTTTTTCCGCCAGCCACCCACGCCCGAACCTCATCCAAGTTTGCCCTTGGTTGTGTCGTCCAGTTTTTCAAGATCGGTTTTTTTCCATCAAGCGGAGTGAAAGCAAACCCCCGCGCGAGGCCGTCGGTAATTTCATCCATGAGTAAATTAGCCATCGTTCACCTACTTTTAAGATGTGTGCGCTACAATGTATCTCCGTTTCGCCGTTCGATGTCGATGATTATGTTTCTGAGCCGCGTCAGCACGGTTTCATCGAACACGCGATTCTTACCGGCCCGCGCCGCTGGCGCGATAGCACGACTTGCCAATAAGTATTCCACCCTATCGCGAGTGCACCCTAATTGCCTCGCAATTTCTCCCGTCGTCAATAAATTCTTATCCATGCCGCAAATCCTCCGTTGCTCGTTGACCGTTGACCGTTGCTTGATTGAAGTTAAAAAAAATCTCCCTCCATATGTAAAGGACATTTCGAGTGGTGTTTTGCTAGTGGTTTCTGAAATTTCCGAAAATTCTCCCCTCATAAGGAGGGGACATTTCAGTGGCGTCTTTACCACGGAATATGAAAAAATTTCATCCCTCCACATAAGGGGAGAATTTTCATTTTCGAGATGAAACAAAAACTGAAACGTCGTTAAGTGTTGGTGTGTACTAGAGTTATGAGGAAAGAAAAAACTTGTTTCATTTCATTTTGGCGATATTTCATGAAACGACTTAGTTAAGAATTTTCATCATCATCATCGGTTTTATCATTTTCGTTGCCATCGTCCTCATCAGGCATGATGTACGATTCCGTTGGGTTGAAGTCGTCATCGTCGTCGTC
>CAIVHJ010000410.1 GCA_903905665.1 uncultured Phycisphaerales bacterium | reverse complement strand
TCAAGACTTTGGACGATTTGGTCGCCGCGTTTCGCCTCGGGGTAGGCCGTGTCAACGGCCACCGGAACAAGATGGGATTCATGTTCGACCACGATGACGTCCAAAAGAAAGCCGCATGATTCGTTATGCGTTTCTACTTAGCCCGGATATTGGTGGGATGTTGGTGTTCAAGCGGGGTTACGTGTGTCAAGATCGGAATAGTTCGTCGGGGTTTTTTGTCGGTTGCTCGGGACAAAGAGGGCTCTATTGTAGTATTGAATGGATGTATGAACGTCGATATGCAGTTGATGCAACGCGCGGGCAGCGGGTAGCCGGTGGCGGGAGGAAAAGGATACTCGACCCTCCCCCGACCCCTCCCTGGAAGGGAGGGGAGTTGAACCATCGTCATTTCTGTTTTGCCCAGGGTTTTTGCAGGGCGGAGAGGGCGTCTTGCGTTGTGTCGTAGATTTCGAACATCGTCTGGATTCGGGTGACGCTGAAGGATTCATGAATCGCGTCGGGGATTTCACACAGCACGAGTCGGACGCCGTGTTGTTCCAGTTTTTTGAGCAGGTCCACCAGAGTTCCCATCAGGAGGCTGGAGGCTACCTCCAATCGCGCGAGGTTGATCACCAGCGGGAGCCGTTTGGGGCTGGCGAGGTTCAGGTCGGATTCCCGCTTGATTCTCTGGATGGCCCCCTGATCGAGGCGGCCCGTCTGAGCGGTAAGAATGATGGCCTCGGGGGTTCGCTGAACGGCAATGGATGGTTCCATCGTCATCTCCATCCCGAAGTTAGTCGCGGAGTCATTTCTTTTTAGAATCCGGGTTTTGTTCCGGTTTGGCCGGTGCGGTGTTGGCGCGCGGCTGGAAGTTTTTGACGAAGATATAGTATAGTTTGCCTTCGGCGCCGGTTCGTCCGGCGATGGCTTCCGCCTGATCCCCGACGCCCATATAGACGTCGCATCGGCCGGCGGCTCGAATGGCGCCGCCCGTATCCTGATCCAAGGTGAAACTTGTAAACGGCAATTCCCGAACCTGTCCGTCCATCCATCGCGGGAGTCGAGTGTCGAGAAACGCCAGACAGGCGCGTGGATAGATTTCCTTGTCGGTGGCGATGGAACGGAACGCCAGCACCGGTTCGTTAATGCTTCCGAACGGTCCGCCCGGTGCTTCGCGGAAGAACACGTAGCGATCATTCTGGGCGGTATATTTGGCCACCTGGTCGGGGTGTTCGCTGAAGTATTTCCGCATGGTCTGGAACGAGGCTTCGCTTTTGCTGATGGCGCCGTCCTGAATCATGATGTCGCGGATCGAGGAGTAGTCATAGCCGTTGTTGGCGGCGTAGCCGAGTTCGTAGAGCGAACCGTCGGCCAAACGCAGTTTGGCGGACCCCTGAACGGTGACGGCATAGACTTCGAATGGATCTTTGAGCCATGCGATTTCCAGTCCGCTGAGCAGACCCGGATTGCTTTCGATCTCGCGGCGTTTGTAGTATGGTCGGATGCTGTTGTCGGCAAGGCGTCGGCCGAGCGTTTTGCCCTCTTCGTCCTTGACCAGATCGGCCGGGAGGGAATATAGCGGATAGCGAAACTGTCCGTCGCGCTGTTTGCGGCCGTCGAAGATCGGCGTGTAGTAACCCGTGTAATAGACGATGCCTTCACCGTTATAACCGACGGATTGATAGCATTCGTAATCGCGATCGATGGCTTGCATGAGTTGTTCCGGGGACTGGACCTCAGCCAGAATGTCCAGAAAACGTTCGAGGGAAGCAACGGCGCGATCATGAGAAATATCCGAATAGGGGAAATACTTCTGGCTGGAGGGTTTGGCCAGATAGTCGAGGCTGTTTCGGATGGCTTCTTCCAGATGGGCGCGTTGATAGAATCCCTTGCTGAAATCCGGCCACTGGCTCCGATCGATTTTGCGGAGCGCCACCATTCCCGGCGGGAGCGGGGTGGCGTAATCTTTTTCTTTGGGTCCCAGCGTCACCGCCTCCTGAGGGGGCGGGCAGGCGCATAACAACGACAATCCGATCACCGTGACGACCAATCCGATCCGACGAGACATGATTTGAATCCTCCATGTGGGTTTTGTTACGTCGCCGTATTGTCGCACACCGTGTC
>CAIVHJ010000409.1 GCA_903905665.1 uncultured Phycisphaerales bacterium | reverse complement strand
TCAAGACTTTGGACGATTTGGTCGCCGCGTTTCGCCTCGGGGTAGGCCGTGTCAACGGCCACCGGAACAAGATGGGATTCATGTTCGACCACGATGACGTCCAAAAGAAAGCCGCATGATTCGTTATGCGTTTCTACTTAGTAGCGTACATGATATTCGCTACAATCCATGAGGAGATCACCTGGGGGTTTCATACTTTCGCATTAGCCGCTCTTGTTTTCGGGGGCAGTGTATACTTCACTTCAGGAGTGTGGTATTTAAGAATGCGACATCGGGATACGATCATTAAGAAACTGATCGCAGCGACCAATCTCCACATCGACGACCTGAACCCGGAGAAAAAGCAGTAAAACACTGACGAAGAAAAGGTGGCGGGAAATAGAAAGTTGTCAGGAAAAAATTTGACCTTGGTGGCGACGAAGACGGGATGGGGTAATAGTCGATCCCAACGTATTACGGAACATGCCAACCGCCATCGTCGTCAACCCTGTGGGTGAATGGATGTGGGCGAGACTACCCTGCAACGGATCCCCGGAAGGGAACAAATCTGATTAGCCGCAGGCGCCAGTCTGCGGAATCCGGAAAACCCGGCTCAACAAGAATTCGCACGAGGAAACCAAAGTCCCGCCTGTTGATATACCGTCAGAAATGTCTCAATCATGGTGTCGAAGTTGGCGTGTTCTCGAACCCAGCGCCGACCGTTCTCCACGACGGTTTGAACTGCCGCACGGTCCGTCAATACGCGATCCATCGCCCGCGCCACAACCGAAGCGTCCTCCGGCGGAACCAAAAACGCATTCTCCTGATCGACCAGAATTCCGCGATAGTATTCGATGTCGGAGGCTATGATCGGTACTCCTGCCGCCCACAACTCAAACGCCGTCGAGGGCGTCCCGTCCCGATCGAGCAAAAAACATGCCGCATCCGCCAAACGATACAAAGACGGCAACTCCGAATAAGGACACGGCGGGGCGAACCGTACACGATCGTAAATCCCCAGTTGCTTCGCACTCTGTTCCAGTTGAGCCTGCTGTGCGGGTTCCTCGTACGGTTTATCTCCAAATAATTTGAACACGAGATATCCCCGACGGGCAACTTCAGACTGCGCAAACGCTCGCAGTATCCGTTCTGGAAAATACCGCGGCCCGATCCGACGCGGCGCCAAAACCACCGGTAGCCCTGCCTCCAAACCAAGTCGCGCCCGCCAATCCACTTCAACCATCCCGGAACACCGCTCAAACGCATCCGCGTCAATCCCGAAATACGCCAATCGCATCTGAGACGCCGGTTGATCGGGTACCAGTTTCTTCACCAGATCGAGCATGAACGGCGAATCTGCCGTGATCGCGCCCGCCCGGCGCAGAATTTCAATGATGGCCGACCGCTGATCAGGTGAACCGTCGATTGCATACGTGTGAACATCGCTCCCCCAGACTGTCGCCACGATCGGCGGACATACCGCACCCAGCTCACAAAGCATCAAATGCCTGGGGTCGATGAAGTTGATGTGAATGAGCGACGGACGAATTCTGCGAATCAATCGCCGCAAGAAACAGCGCCGAATCGCTGTCTCAATGCCCCGAACCCACGCAAACCGATATCGCCCCTTCAGGCGAATTTCCGGTGAGGCATAATTGTCGATGGACAGATGGTGTTCGGCCAAAAGCACTTGCTGCAACCGCGGGCCGTCCAGACACGCCACTCGCAGTCCACGACCGATCAGCCCGGCAGCCAATCGCACCACGTGCGCCGTCTGCTCGCCCACCAACAATACGTCATAACCTGCGTTTGCTTTTGGAGGCATTGGGGTAACGATTCATGAAAATTGCTGCACGGCTTGCCGAACGATTTGGCACACGTATTTCACGTTTTCGTCAGTCATTTTGGGATGCAGCGGCAACGTAATAGCCCGCCTGGCGAATTCTTCGCTCCTGGGCAACGAACAAGATCGGCACGCTTCTTGATAGGCTGTAAAACCAGTGATGCACGGATAGTGGAGGCTCGTCTGAATCCCGTTATGTCGGCAGGCTTCGACCACCCGATGACGAAGATTCTCAGGAACCAAAATCACAAACAAATGTCCCGCATGTGCGCCGGTATAATTCCCGAATACAATCTCCACTTCACGGCACGAAGCCAACTCCCGGCGATACTGCGCCGTCAGTTCCGCACGCCGTTGATTGTGCTGGGGCAATTTGGTCAGTTGGGCGATGCCCAGCGCCGCCCGAACTTCGTCCAGCCGATAGTTATATCCCGATTCCGTCACATCGTAAGACGACGCATGGCCTCGATGGCGATCCCACGTGAGCGATGTCATTCCGTGCGTGCGAAGCGTGCGAATTCGTGCTGCCAAGTCGTCGCGGGAAGTGACTGCCATGCCGCCTTCGGCGGTTGTCATGTTCTTGTTCGGAAAAAACGAGAAGCACCCCACGTCGCCCCACCCTCCCAGTGCGCAGCCATCCACGAACGTCGCCGGTGCGTGGCAAGCATCCTCGATCACCGCCAGATTCTTTTGCCGGGCTAACTCCACGATTTCCCGAATCGCCGCAGGGTAGCCACCGTAATGCAATACCATGATCGCTTTGGTGTGGCGGTTTATCGCAGCTTCTACTTCGCGCATGTCCGACACTGGTTGATCGGCAGAGACAATGTCCACAAATCGTGGTGTGGCGCCGACTGCGCGGGTCATGTTGGCGCCAGCCACGAAGTTGATTGCCGGTTGGATCACTTCATCACCCGGACCGATCCCCAATGCCAACAATGCCAAATGCAGAGCGGAGGTTCCACTGCTGACCGCGACGGCATGGGGAACCCGGTGCAACTCGGCAAATGATTTTTCAAACGCCGCCACGCGAGGCCCGAGGCTCAACCATCCCGAACGCAACACGGCACAGGTCGATTCGAGTTCCCGCTCATCGAGGGATACATCGGACAGAAAAACTTTCCAGTTTGGGGTTTCAGAGGTCAAAGTCGAGTTCCTCTCGCCGCTCGGCGAAAAGTTGCTGTGCCTGCGTATAATCGTCCAGCCGACCGATGTCAAGCCACAAATCATTGCTCGGATACGCCGCCACTTTTTCACCGGCTTTTAGCAATCGCAGCACCAACGTGGGAAAATCGAGATACTTGCCGTGTTCGATATACTGCAACACGCGGGGTTCATAAACATAGATGCCCATGCTCACGGTATAGGCGGTTTCCGGTTTTTCGATGTAATCCGTCACTTGCTGATTCTGACCCAACACGATAACGCCCAGGTCCACCTTTTCACGACGCTGCTGCGACGCGATAGTGAGAATGCTTCCGTGTTCTTTGTGAAATCGGAGGAGGCGGTCAAAGTTGAGGTTGGTCAGCAGATCGCCGTTGAGGACGATGAACGTGTCGGACAATCCTTCGACGAAGCTGAGCGAACCGGCGGTTCCCGTGGGTTGTTCTTCGTGCACGTACGTGAGGTGCAGTTGTTCCGAGAGCGTCCGATGCTCATTCAGAAACGCTTTGATCAATTCGGCAAGGTATCCCAGCGTCAGTGTCACATCGGTAATGCCGGATTTAATCAATCGGCGCAAGAGGAGTTCCAGCACCGGCATGTCCCCGATCGGGACCAGCGGTTTGGGAAACCGAAACGTAAAGGGTTGCAGTCGTGTGCCCTTGCCACCGGCGAGGATGACAGCTTTCATAATGAACGAATCCTTCCCGTAACCGACTGTCCATAACTCCGTTATCGACAGCGGGTTGTATGCGCTTAGTATCCTATCGGACGTTACGAGGGCAAAATTCATCCCGAATTGACTTCCGGGCACACGTGGCAGGAAAACTTCCTTCTTCTTGCACCTTGAAGTTCCGATAATCCAATTGATTCTCAGTGTGACAAGTCACTGTGAAATCGGTCTATACATGAAAGATGCCTAAATGAGCCTGATGAATCAATGCATTCTGGTCACCGGCGGGGCGGGTTATGTCGGATCGGTTCTCGTTCGCCGGCTTCTGAACGAGGAGTACCGCGTTCGGGTGGTGGACAACCTGCGATGGGGAGGCGAATCGTTGCTGGAGGTACAGGGTCACCCCCATTTTGAGTTTGTCAGGATGGACGTTCGTGACCTTCGAGATCGGCTGGAGGTTCTGAAGGGGTGTACGGCCATTGCCCATCTGGCCTCCATTGTGGGCGATCCAGCCTGCAAAAAAGAACCCGATCTGGCGCGAAGCGTCAATCTGGACGGAACCCGGCAATTGTACGAGTTGGCCGATCAGGCGGGTTGCGAGCGATTCATTTTTGTTTCGACGTGCTCCAACTATGGTCGGATGAATGATCCCGACGCTTTTTTAACCGAGGAGGCGCCGCTCGCGCCGCTTTCGCTTTACGCTGAAACCAAAGTGGCCTGTGAGCAATTCCTGCTATCCCAGCCAAAATCCAGAAAGTGCGTTCCCGTTTGTTTGCGATTTGCCACCGCCTACGGAGTCTCGCCGCGAATGCGTTTCGACCTGACGGTCAATGAATTTGTCAAAGAATTGTCGCTGGGCCGGGAGTTGGTGGTGTACGGCGAAAAATTCTGGCGACCCTATTGTCACGTCGCAGACTTGGCCTATGCGATCGACCTGGCCCTGAAAAGCCCCATTCGTCAGGTGGCCTTTGAAGTGTTCAACGCGGGAGACACGCAGGAGAATTACACGAAACAAATGCTGGTGGAGGAAATCGGCAAACACCTGCCGCAAATCCACGTTCGGTACGTTCAAAAAGATTTTGATCCGAGAGACTATCGCGTGAACTTCGAAAAAATAAAGAATGGGCTTGGGTTTTCCGTTTCCAAACGTGTGCCTCAGGGGATCGCGGAAATCATCAAGATTCTACAGACGGGCTTCTGGTCCAATCCCGACGATTCGAAGTATTTGAATTCCTGACTTTCGTGCGTTGGGCGTCGAAACCATGTTGCTATCATTGTTCAATAAATTATTCCACCGATCATTTGACGCCAAAGCTAATTGGATCAAGCGATTCGCCTCCTTTCCGGGTGATTGGCGGGCCGTGGGCGACGTCCGCTTGACGGAGCAGCAATACCGTCAAGCCAACGATCAGAAAAAACAAATTCTGTCCGACACGCTGTTGCGATTCGTGCCCCAACCCGCCAAAAAACACCTGCTGGACGGCGGATGCGGTCATGGCGACTTCTCGGATCACTTTCGCCAAATGGGGTTTCGGGTTACCGGCATTGATTTCATGGAAGACGCGATTCGCACGGCTCGGCAGCGATATCCCCAATGCGAGTTTGCCCTTTCGGATCTGGCGGACCTGAAACTTCCTCACCGCTTCGATGCAATCGCCACGATCGACACGCTCATCAATGTCGTGGATGAAACCCTTTGGCGAAAAAGTCTGCAAAGCATGGCCGACCACCTCGCCCCGCAGGGTTTTCTGGTCATCATGGAGCGGTTGCGACAACCGGACGAGACGTTTGATTTGCCCCCGCACGTGGTTTTCCGAACGCCGGACGATTATCGCCGGTCATTCACTGAAATCGGCCTGACGGTCATCCACCACGAACGATTTTTTGTCCAGGCCCAGAACCTGTCCGAAGACATTCTGGTAATTCAACCCGCTCTGTAGAAACCAACATCGAACAGAGCCGCGCGCGTCAGCAAGCGGTCTTCAGTCGGTGAACAAACCGCTCCCTTACGGTCGCGGCTCTGATAAAACAACACCGATCGTTGCGTTTTCTGCAGAGCAAATTCAACCTCATGGTTGAAATTGAGCGATTTGTTTTTTGGCGGCTTCTACGGTGTTGCGAAGCAAGATGGCCACCGTGACGGGGCCGACTC
>CAIVHJ010000408.1 GCA_903905665.1 uncultured Phycisphaerales bacterium | reverse complement strand
GGCTGGACCTGCCGGATGCACTCATCGCGGGGGAAGCGTTCAACGCCGGGTATCAGAATCACACGGTCGCGCAGCTTGCCGAGCTGGTGCGGCAAGTCGTCGAGGAGGAGTATCCCGAAAAGGCGCCCATCCGCGTCGAGGCAACCGTGTCGGACGACCAGCGCTCCTACCACATCTCGTCGCGTAAGCTCACGGAGAACCTGGGCTGGAAGCCAAAGCGCTCGATCGAAGATGCCGTTCGCGACTTGTGTCGCGCGTTCAAACAGGGCAAATTCCCCGACAGCATGACGAATGACAAGTTCGTGAACGTCCGCACCGTCAAACGACTCGGCCTCAAATGATGGCCGCCTATCGCGAAACGACGACTGCCGCTATTTTACGACCGGTCTGAAAGGCGCAATAGCACTCCAATAGATCCCTGGCCGCTCTGAGTGACTCCGTTGGAGGAGTCGCGCCAAAAGGCTGTGAAACGAAGAATACACCACCTATCTGTCTCCCCTGCTCCGAAACATGGCCATCCCGCGGACGGCGGGCTGGACTCGGCAGCGAACTCGTCCAAGCGACGTTCCAAGCTGATTGGCTGCTATCCATTTGGTTATGTTTACTGGTTCGTCGCGCTCGTTCTCTTTATCTACGCATATTACCCTTCCCACACTATCAAGCTGCTCGTAGAACACTGGGAAATCAATGATAACCTGCGTCAGATGCACTTCAATCCCCGCCGTCTGATGGATTGGCTGATCGTGCTCTTTGACACCCCCTTCAAGGATTTTCGCTTTCTTCCAGGCGCCTATTTATGTCATTTCCTTTCCTTTGCGGTGTTCAAGAACCATTTTGGATACTATTGGCTGACAAACGTCGTCCTGCACACTACAAACTCATTGCTGATATCCATGCTCACTAATGTTTGGTGCGGCAAGGACAGAACGAACAGCGCCGGGTTTCTAACAGGGGCTCTGTTTCTTCTACTGCCGGCCTGTTATGAAACAATCATTTGGACCATGTTCTCCTATAAGATACTTTATATCACACTGCTGCTGTTGTGTCTGCTCAGTTATGAAAGGTACTTGCACAATGGCAGAATGCGTAATGCCGTGTTCTGTGCTGCTCTTTTGTTTGTTATGTATTCGTGCTACGAATCCGCACTTCCCATTGGGGTTGGACTGATTGCGGGCCTCTTCTGGCTCAACAACACACTTGACCGCCGCAGACTGCTGGTTTTGACCTCTGCGCTGGTAGCGTCCTGGATGTTGTATGCTGGCTGTTACCTTTGGGCGAAGGGTTGTGTAGAGGAAAGGCTGCAGTTGAATGCTCGGCCGCTTCCGGTGTCCGCACTCGATGCCTGGCTTCCCTCTCACGTCAGTGACTACGTGGTGTCCGGCTTTCAATGGCTGTGGCAAAGCACTATTGTGAATAATTCTGGGTTTCCGCTCGCTCTTCGCCCACCGACGGCCGATCTCACAGTAATGATATCCGGCTCCCCGGTTACGGTCAAGGATCCCCTATTTCACCTTTACACCGGTCTGGAGGACAGCCCAAACAAAATGCGCGTGTTGTTGGGGGCAAGCGCATGGTTGGTCCTGCTGTTCACCATCACCAGAAGACCATTCCCATCGAGGCGCGTAGGCTTTGCGTTCATGATCCTCCTTTTGGGATCGGTCTTAATCATCATCGGCCGGACGCTGACCAATGGGAACGAATACCTGGCGGGAATGAGCATCTATCACTACTTCCCGGCCATGGTATTTGCACTCATACTGGGCTTGCTCATCGTTGGCGCCACCGATAAGTATCAAGCGAAAGCGGTGGCAGCGGTGGCTTTGCTTCTTTCGGTCCTGCTCGTGCTGTTCTTTCTAGGTGCTTCAACCAGGCGAGTAGTGTCCCTCTATATGGGACTGGAGGAGC
>CAIVHJ010000407.1 GCA_903905665.1 uncultured Phycisphaerales bacterium | reverse complement strand
CGTGCTGGTCATCGACGAAGGCAACTCCGCCCGGCAGATCATCAACGATCCACAAGCGCCGATTCGATCCGTCATCATCGGCATCGTGGACGAAATTTCGACTGCTTCCGGCACAAAGAAGGCGAAGTAAAGGGCGTGAATACATTGGAACCTCGGCATGACGCTGCGAACCGGAATTGATCCGGTGTGAGGAGATGATCGGCATGAACGATAAGACGAAGAATTCGTCCGAATTGATCCGGCTCCATCGCATCACACCCGACCAACCGATCACGATTCTTGAAATCCACAAGGACCAGATTTCGCAATTCGCACAACCACGCCCCGTGCCTGCTTCCGAGATTCACCGGTTGATCGAGGTCTTGTTCCAACAACTTCCGGAATCCGAACGTCAGTCCGTTTACATGAAAATCAGAACGGATGACATGATTTGAGAGGACTCGAATCACTGCTTGTCCGAACCGGGGTGATCTGACGGGGGCGGTTGGGGCGCAGGGGGAAGGCGAACGTCAAACTGCCGCACCAGTTGGAAAGCCGAACCGGTCAGATAATCCAGAAACATCACGCGAACCACAACCTGCGGCCCGTTGGGCGGACGAACCTGCCATGGGCACTTGAGCTTATAGTGATAGCTCATCAGCCGGCCCATCCATAATTTCCGGGCGGCTTGGACGTCATACGCATATTTTGCGATCAGTTCGGGATGATCGGGATCGCTCAGATCATAGATATGAACGTCAATCGAGCCGGCGGCTTTGAAAATCTGATCGTCCTGATCGTACAGTTCCAGAAAGATGATCACGCCGTCGTCGCCCGGTTGGCCGTCAAAGTCGGCTCCGCCGGACATCTTCTCAATATCAATTCGGGAAACATAAAACAGTTCGTTCATCCGGCGGTCACCCAGCTCGGCAAACGTCTGCAAAGTCTGCTGAAGCCGGGCGAGCTGATTCGCCTGGTTTTCGGCCGTTTCACGCAGCGCCCTGTTTTCACTCTGAAGCGAGAGAGTCTGGTCTTCCAGTGTGGAAATGCGCTCCGTGGAGCCACTGGGGCCACCGATGCAACCCAACAGTGCCACGACCAGCACCAGCGGACTAAAATATAATTCATGACGTAACATCGGGATTGATCACCGGCCGTTCCGGCATCCGTTCCATCATCTGATCGGCCAATCCATATTCGATGGACTCCGAAGCACTCAGCCACTTGTTGCGATCGCAATCTTTTTCGATCTTCTTGATATCCTGTCCCGTGTGTTTGGACACAATCTGGTACAAATCTGAACGCAGTCGCAGGATTTCTTCAGCCTCGATGGACAAATCCGTGGCAGTCCCTTCCAATACGCCGCCGATCAACGGTTGATGCAACAATAACCGCGAATTGGGCAGCACAAAGCGTTTCCCCTTGGCGCCTCCGCACATCAACACCGCCCCCATGCTCGCCGCCATCCCCACCGTATAGGTGGCGACGTCGGGTCGGACGAATTGCATCGTATCATAAATCGCCAAGCCCGCCGAAACCGCTCCCCCGCTCGTGTTGAGATACAAATGAATGTCGCTCTTCGCATCTTCATTCGCCAAAAACAGCATCTGCGCAATGATCACGTTCGCCGACTCGTCCGTGATCGCCCCACCCAAAAACACAATCCGGTCCTTCAGCAGGCGGGAATAGATATCATACGCCCGCTCGCCCCG
>CAIVHJ010000406.1 GCA_903905665.1 uncultured Phycisphaerales bacterium | reverse complement strand
GTGCTCTTGTGATGCGCCGAGCAGATCATACAAAAACGCCACATCAAGCTTGAGCACTTCAACAAATTCGATCAAACCACGGTTGGCGATGTTGAGTTCACCGTCAAAATTGAACGCACGCGGATCGCTATCGCTGCCGTACTCCGCGATCTTGCGATAATTGATGTCACCTGTCAGTTCCGTGGAATCCTGGTTTTTTTCGTCCTTCGGCTGGAATGTCCCGATACCGCGACGGTCCTGCTCAGACAAAATAATCCGACGTACGATGATGTGCTCCATCACCTTATTCCAGTCTCCATCGTACTGCTTGAGCAAGTCTTCGTACGTCTTGCGGCAGAACGGATCGAGATTGCCTTCGACAAGAACCTGCTGGTCCTCCGGGAGATTGGCGTTGAGCTTGGCCAGCACGTCACGTCGCGCATACACAGGAATCAGTCGAAGCGGTTCTTCGTTCATCGGACACGGTTGCAACAGCGTTTCACCTGATTTGTGGTCCTGCGTTTTCCATGAGAACGTATATATTGCACCGTCTTCGGTGATGGAATAAGCTTCCAGCCCGTGCTTGAGTAATCGGGCAATCGTGCTTTTGGCCGATCCTACAGGGCCGTGCAGCAGCATGATCCGTCGTTCGGTTCCGTAACCGTGGGATGCGGCTTTGAGGAAATCCACCAGCGACATCAACGCGGAATCCAGACCATAGATGGCGTCCTGACCGTTATTGAACGGGTCGTCAAAAAACTTGTAGTGGATGTAATCCTGTTTACTGCGCGCATAGCGATCAACCCCGTAGTGAATAACCATGTCATAGCAACGCTGAAAGGCGTTTCGGGCGATCCGAGGGCGCTGAGCCACCATGTCCAGATAATCCCAGAACGTACCCTCCCAGTGCTGCTGCCGATAAACCCGGGTGTCCACTTTTTCATTGATGACCGAAATAAGTGATTGTTTGTCAGCCATTCGTCAAATCCTCCAGACTGCTCTTTATTCGAGACTTATTTACTCTTGTTTTCCGTTTCCGTCTTGGAACAACGCCTCTTCTTCACCGGACGTTCGCTTCGGACAAACGCCCGACTCCGCAGGCCACGAACTTTACTCCTGCGACCTCTTCGCTCCGTCGGTACTATATTTATCGTTCAAATCAAAGTCAAACATCCATCATTATAACTCGTTTTTTGACAAGCAGATACGATATGCTGCCTTCGCAACCGCACAGGGTTTGCTGAAAGCATTATGACAAACGAAGCAGGTCTTTATTGCGGACCTTGAAGTCTGCAAGACGATATTAACCTTCGAGGAGTTTTATGAGCAAGTCCTTTGAAGAGATACGCCCGGTCGTCATCACCGCACCCACCGCGCGCAACGGAGTGACTTTGATTCAGCGGTTGCTCAACTCCACGCGTCAAATCATTGTCTACGGTGAAAACGCACATTTTTGCCAAGATCTGCCTCTTCAGGTATTTCGCCTCTCGCTGGTTTCCCAGAAAGCTCAATCACAGTTTGGAGAAACTCGCCGTCGTTTCTTCAACGAAACCACGGAGTTTTGGACCAGCAATCTGAATCCGGATTTTTCGCGTTATGCCCAGCTCCTGTTCAAGATGTTTCAGGAATTTGTGAAGTTCTACCAAGATTCGGCTGAGAGCGACGGCTTCTCGCAGTGGGGAATCAAGTATCCCTTCAACAACGTGGAATCCTTTGATCGTTTTTACACACTGGTTCCACAGGGGAGATACATTTACATTTATCGAAATCTGTTTGATGTGGCTCGATCATGCAAGGCCAGGCAATTTACGGTCAAATTACAGGACTACGAAAATTTGGCGCGAGTTTGGGACGAGAGTGTGAAGTTGATCCTTCAAAAACCGCAACCCAATTTGATGGCTATCCGCTACGAGGACCTAATCGCGGACTCCTCGATTTGGTTGGGACGGATCGAGCAATTCACGGATATCCATTCCATCGATCCACAAGTCATGACCCGAAAATTCAACACGTTTCGAGGTTCGCCTACTGCCGGGCATTCCGTCAGTGAATATATCGCCCCTCTGCAACTGACAACTGAAGAAAACGACGCATTAAAGACCCATGCATCCCAAAGTCTTGAGATGACGGGACATGCCGATTCCGCGGCGTCATGATGGCAATTCTATCGAGGAGAAGGGGATTCACCTGGGGTTCCAAAACAAGTGCCGACGGCGCGAGCGGTGGACAACAAGGGATGGTCGAGTGGAATCAGTCGCTGCCGATTTGCCACCTCCGAGATCGGGACGGACAGAATCTTCCCGCCTTGCATGACCACCATGCGATTGAACTGCCCGGAACAAAGCAATTCGACGGCTTGATGACCGAATTGAGTGGCGAGGACCCGATCAAAGGCGATGGGGCTTCCGCCTCGTTGAACGTGACCGAGGATGGTGGCGCGTGTTTCCAATCCCGTGATTTTTTCAATCTGATCGGCCAGCACGTTGCTCACTCCACCGAGCCGAATCGTGTCGAAGGATTCCGGAACGATCCGGCCGATGACGGCCTGTCCGCCGATAGGTTTGGCGCCTTCGCTCACTGCGATGATCGTAGCGGTTTTACCGCGTTCCCTGCGATGCAGACAGAATCGGCAGATGGTTTGAACGTCGTAAGGGATTTCAGGGATCAGAATGACATCGGCGCCGCTTGCGATTCCCGCATGCAGCGTCAACCAGCCGGCGTTTCGGCCCATGGTTTCAACCAGCATGACGCGGTGATGGCTGGCGGCGGTCGTATGAATCCGGTCGAGCGCATCGCACGCCGTTTGAACCGCCGTCGAAAATCCGAATGTGATTTCCGTGCTCATCAGGTCGTTGTCGATGGTTTTCGGAACACCCACACAAGGGATGCCGTGTTCAATGACGAGGTTCGTGCAACTCATGGTTCCGTCGCCGCCGATCGCCACCAGCGCATCCAGCGACCCTTGACGGATATGGTGGATCACTCGCTCGGTCACGTCTTCAAATATCGGTTGTCCTTTGCTGTTTTTACCGGTCATATAACGGGAGGGATTGGCTTTGTTGCTGGTTCCGAGAATGGTCCCGCCGCGGGTGAGGATGTTGGAAACGTCGTCAGCGGTCAACGGCTGCATGCGATTTTCGATCAATCCCAGATAACCGTCCCGGATTCCGATGACTTCCAGACCGTGATCGAACAGGGCGCTTTTGGCTACCGCCCGAATTACCGCATTGAGACCCGGGCAATCTCCGCCACCCGTCAGGACCCCGATTCGTCGAAGTTGATTCATGAAACATCCTCCTGTGCAAAACGGATTTTCGGGTAATATATCTGGTGGAGCGATGGACGACCACATCGCGGTGAATCACGGCATTCACTTATAATCCTGTACATTCGACGTGAGATCTGAAGGAACTCTGGAATGTTGAACGTACAATTGTCCGAACTGTTTGAGCAGATGGCGGACCTGATGGAGATTCGCGGGGAAAACCCGTTTCGGGTTAATTCGTTTCGCCGTGCCGCCCGAACGATCGGTGACCTCGCCTCTGACATCGCACAACTTGCCGCGCAAAATCGTCTGCGGGAACTGCCGGGAATTGGTCAGGGGATGGCGGATCGGATTCTGGAATTCATCCAGAGCGGTCGCATTCAGGAGTTTGATCAGATCAAAGCCGAACTACCCCCCGGATTGCTGGATTTACTCGGAATCCCCGGACTGGGGCCCAAAAAAGTCGCGTTGATCTGGAATCAGTTGAGCGTTGATAGTGTGGCGGGTCTGCGCAAAGTCATCGCGAACGGTCAACTGGCGGGTCTGGCCGGTTTCGGGGACAAAAGTGTTCAGAAAATCGCCGAGGGTTTGGCGTATCTCGACAGCGTCGGAGATCACATTCCGCTCGGTGAAGTCCTTCCTTTGGCGGAGGAGTGGGTTGAAACGGTGCGGCGTTTCAAGGGCGTCAAACGGGCGGAAATCGCCGGTTCGTTGCGGCGCGGCGTCGAAACCATCGGAGATATTGATCTGCTTTGTGTCGCCGCCGACGGACCCGCGGTAGTTCAATCCTTTACCAAAATTGACGGTGTGAGTTCCGTGCTGGCGGCGGGAGAAACCAAGAGCAGCGTTCGTATTCCGATCGACGACCGCCGACAGATTCAAATGGACCTTCGCGTCGTTCCCGCCGAGTCGTTCGGCGCCGCGTGGCAGTATTTCACCGGCTCAAAAGAACACAACGTTCGACTTCGCGAACGCGCCGTCAAGCAGGGCTTTAAACTGAACGAATGGGGTTTGTTCAAGGGCGAAAAACTCGTCGCCGGAAAAACCGAGGAAAGCATCTACAAAAAACTGGGCTTGCCGTATATCCCCGCCGAATGTCGGGAGGATCGGGGAGAATTTGATCGCGACAACAAGTTTTTCGACGCACTGATTACCCGCGACCACATCCGGGGCGATCTGCACGTCCACACGACCGCCAGCGACGGACGAAGCACTCTGGATGAAATGGTGCAAACCGCCCAATCGCTGGGTTACGAGTATCTCTGTGTGGCGGATCATTCCAAAAGCTCCGCCGGGGTCGCCAACGGATTAACCATCGAACGGATGGAAAAACAGATTGACAGCATTCATTCATTGGCCAAACGATTTAAGGGTATCAGGATTCTGGTGGGTACGGAGTGTGACATCCTCGCCAACGGAGATTTGGATTATCCCGACGAGATTTTAGCGGAGTGCGATGTAGTCGTAGCCAGTATTCATACCGCCCTCGGCCAGGAACGAACCACGATCACCCGCCGTCTGATCCACGCGATGGAAAATCCATACGTCCACGTCATCGGCCATCCGACCGGCCGGATGCTGGGGCAACGACCTCCTAGCGATCTGGACATGGAGTCCGTTTTCAAGGCAGCCGCCGAAACGGGAACAGCAATGGAAATTAACGCTTCGTGGAAACGACTCGATCTGAAGGATATCCACATTCGTCAGGCGATGGAGACCGGCGTCATGCTGGCGATCGACACCGACGCTCACGATACCGAACAGTTGGATTTCATGCGATATGGGGTTTTGACTGCGCGACGGGGCTGGGTGACTCCCGACCGTGTGATCAACACGTTCACGTTGCCTCAACTTCTCAAGTGGGCCAAACAAAAGCGCAAATGAGGAAGATTAAAAACTATCTCAACACTCTTTGTGGCACC
>CAIVHJ010000405.1 GCA_903905665.1 uncultured Phycisphaerales bacterium | reverse complement strand
CAGTAAATCCTCAAACCAGACCAAACCCCGATCCAACTCGCCTTCCTTAAGATAAGAATTATTCAACCAGTTGATCTCGACGTTGGTATCGTAAATGATTTCCTGCAGTTCTTCCCGGGTCCATTCCTCTGAATGCACCATTTCGCTGGCCCGATAGTCAAACTGATTGAGATCAATATGCTCTTCGTCCACGTCGATGGCGCCCAATGCCTTGGCTTCGCTGAACAACTCTGTGCCGGGGTATGGGGTCACGGTCGTGATTTGATTGGCATGCGCGCTCAATTCCCGCATCAAATCGATGGTTTCCTGCAATTGCTTTCGTGTTTCACCCGGGAAACCCATCATCCACAGCAGATGAATATGAACCTTCTTGGTCTCTTTCGCCAGGGCCACAATCTCTCGAACCTTGTCAAAATCGATGTTCTTCTTGATCCGTGACTGCATTTCTGCTGAACCGGTTTCCACGGCAAACGGAAGATTCTTACACCCCGCCTGAACAATCAGATCCACCAGTTCCTTGTCCAGATGGTTGACCATGAAGTTGCAGACGACGAAATTGTGATTCAGATCGCGCTCGATGATGGCTTTGAGAAAATCCACAAACCACGGACGATGGAACCCAAGATTATCGTCCACCAGCCGCAACGAGACTCCGGGATATTTTCTTTGGGCAGCCTGAATCTCGTCCATCAATTGGGGCACCGGTTTGCAACGGACCTTGCGCCCCCAGGATTGAAAAGTACAACAGAACGTGCACCGATACGGACACCCGCGGGTCGCTTCCAGAGGCAACGAGTGAGTCCCGCTCAAGCGAAAGTACTTTTCGATATCCAGACAATCCCATCTCGGCGCCACCATCTCTTCCGGCTTGAGGAAAGCCTTCTTGGGTACCAAAACGATTTCGCCGTTCTCTTTTCTGAGACCATAACCGTCCCAGGCAAAGCGCTTTTCAAACTCGGCATCGTGATATTGATTGAAGTGGTTCAGAAGATGCAGTAACGTCGCTTCTCCCTCGCCGATGACCACCGCATCAATGGGATGATCACGCAGCGCCTTTTCGGGAAACAACGTGGAATAGCCGCCTCCCAGAATGATCTTGGCTTGGGGATGGTATTGGCGGGACAACTGCGCCGCCTCCTGGACCCATTGAGCGTTAAACGACACAAATGCCGACATCGCCAAAACATCGTAATCCGTATCACGGATATGCTTCCGCAATAATTCGGGATATTCTTGCGTATTGACCGGAATACCCGGCTCACGATGGGCTTCGATGTTGATATCCATCGCCCGAAGGTGATAACCGTACGTCTGGTGTTTCTCCACAAACCCGCACAGTTGGGTCACCGCCAACGACGGCACAGGCACAAACGGCGTATAAGTCCGGTAGTTTTCAGAAGGTTGCGGGCGGCTGGGGTGAATGCAATAGGGCAGCTTCATCAACAGAACCGATTGGTAGTGACTCATCCTCTGCTTTCCCTTTTTGCTGAAACTGACTCGGGTTCCCGACCTATTCCAGGTGTGTGTTCACTCAAGCATCTATCGTAATACGTAATATCGGTAAAATGCCTGCTTCACTGGGGGCCAAAACGCTTAATTCGGTCTTGGCAATTAGTCGATATCAAGACTAATGGCTCCATTGCTTAACAGCCTGATACAGAGATTCTATGCCTCGGCACAGCGTTATCCTGACCGCCCAGCCCTGGAGGTCGATGAACGGCGGCATACCTACGCCGAATTAGCTGCTCTTGCGACCACTTTGGCAGATACCATTCTGCAATATCAACCGTCGCCTCCCAAACCGGTTGCCGCGCTGCTGGCCTATCGAAGCCTGACGGCCTATCAGGGCGTCTTGGGCATCCTGGCTTCCGGAAAGGGCTACGTCCCCCTGCATCCCCATTTTCCCGCCGCCCGAAATCGAACTATGCTGACCTTGGCAGGTGCCAACGTACTGGTCGTCGGCCCGGAAGCGATGCCTCTCCTCGAGCAAATTCTGGTTGATCTTCCTGATCCCATGACCGTGATCTGTCCCTCACCGGACTGTTCCTCCAGCGCGAACCGACAACTCTGGGAAACCTTGTGCAAACGTTTCACCCAACATCGTTTTCTCGATTGCGAACAGATGGCTTCCCCGACTTCCACGTGGACCGTTCCCCATGTCACTGCCGATGACTTCGCGTATGTGCTCTTTACGTCGGGCAGCACCGGCGTGCCCAAAGGAGTGCCGATCACCCAGGGCAACGTCGCTTCTTATTTGGATTACGTCTGCCCGCGCTATGCCCTGCAACCTCACGATCGTTGTTCTCAGGCGTTTAATCTGACGTTTGATCCCAGCGTACATGACTTGTTCGTGACGTGGACCGGCGGCGCCTGCCTGTACTGCGTCCCGCACAGGTATCTGATGGCGCCGGCCAAATTCATCCGGGACAAGCAACTGACCGTCTGGTTCTCGGTTCCCTCGGTGGCGGTCTTTCTGTCTCGAATGCACGCGCTCAAGCCTGATTCGTTTCCGACACTCCGTTGGAGTCTGTTCGCCGGCGAAGCGATGTCGGCCCAGGCCGCTGCTCAATGGCAGGAAGCAGCACCCCACTCCATCATCGAAAATATCTATGGCCCGACCGAAGCCACGATCACGATTTCCCACTACCGCTGGGATCCTCAGAAGTCACCGGCAGACTGTGTGAATGGCGTCGTTCCGATCGGCTGGATTTTCCCGGAACAAAAAGGGTGTATCATCGACCAAAACCTTCAGCCGGTTCCCATCGGCGCCGAAGGCGAATTGTGTCTGTCCGGCTCGCAGGTCACTCAGGGCTACCTCAATAATCCCCAAAAAACGCGCGAGCAGTTCGTCCGGCTGAACGGACAGGAATCGCCCCTGTGGTATCGCACCGGCGACCGAGTCCGCCAAGGCCCGAACCAATGTCTGTACTACCTCGGCAGGATTGACGATCAGGTCCAGGT
>CAIVHJ010000404.1 GCA_903905665.1 uncultured Phycisphaerales bacterium | reverse complement strand
GGTATTGCTTTCATCTCCAGTAATTTTCTACCTGTTGTTTCGGCTAATAATTCGGCTTGACGGTCTTGATATGTTTGCTCGAATTCAGGCGCAGTCAATTCGGTTTGACGTATACCGTAAGAGTCTATCAGTTGATTAACCTTACCCAGCAATTCCTGAATCTTTTGTGATTGCTCTGTTGGTAAGGCGCTAAGAAATTCAGGTGATATCGAGTTAATAATTTGTACCAAACCTTTTGAGTGGTGCATCATAAAATCGTTATTGTGGTTTTGTAGGTATCCCTGAATCTCTTGAATATCCCAACCGATTATTTTTTCGGCCGTCAAAAATGCTCTAGGTGGTTTTATTCTCACGCGCAGATCGTAGGGTAGTCTTGTTGGTTGGTCTAACTTTTCGTCCAATCTAGCCCAAGCGAGTCGCTCGTTATCCTTACCTTTGCATAGATAAATTTGCCTATAGACGTATGATCCGTTAGTATGTTTTCTATCAGGTATTCGCTCGTTAAAATACCATTCATCCTTCGTCTTGTTGTAACGTGGTTTGATGTCAGGATACAATTTACTCTTGGCCATAGCGACTCCGTTTCTAACCCCGTATTGGGTTTTATAGGATATTATATATAGGGATGTAGTATGGGGTCAAGAAAAATCTCAGAATTATAAGTCTTTATTGTAAAAAGACTTGCCACCGTAGCTCA
The DNA here is from genome assembly GCA_903905665.1 of uncultured Phycisphaerales bacterium. GTDB lineage: Bacteria > Planctomycetota > Phycisphaerae > UBA1845 > CAIVHJ01 > CAIVHJ01. Next base: position 3,860 of record CAIVHJ010000404.1, on the reverse strand, counting down.
GTCGGCAGAGCAGCGGTTTTGTAAACCGCAGGTCAACGGTTCGAATCCGTTCGGTGGCTGTGGGACTTTGGATGACTTGGAGCGACAGGAAGCGTCGTCTAAGTCGTTGCGGGGTTGGCTGTTGTCGCACTTCGTTTTGTTCAAATCACAACGTCGGGTTTCATGGGTTGTGACCTGCCCCCAAACATGGTACCACCGCTATGTTAGTCCGTCGAACTCGAGGAGGGCTCTGATACAGGTCTTTTCTCCGGTGCTTTCTGGAGGGGGTTTAGAAGTCGGGGGTTCGGGGGCGGAGTCCCCGGCAGCTTCGGGCAACGGGATCCTCTCCGGGGCTGACGGCCGATAGCCGAGGGCACAGTGCGGCCGCGCCTGGTTGTAGTGTTTCCGCCAACGTTCGATCAGCACCTTGGCCAAAGGCAGCGTGTAGAAGATCTCGCCGTTGAGCAATTCATCCCGCAGTTTGCCGTTGAATGATTCAACGTAGCCGTTCTCCCACGGACTTCCCGGCTCGATGAATAACGTCTTCACGCCCACCTTCATCAACCACTCCCGGACGGTCTGGGCGGTGAACTCGACCCCGTTGTCCGAGCGAATGTGATCGGGTACGGCACGACGGATGAACAGGTCCGTCAACCGCTCCAGCACATCCTCCGACGTAATCCGCCGGGTCTGATCCGTCCGCAGACCGCCGTATTCCTTCCGCCAACGGTAGTAGGTCTGCTCGGTGATACTCAGATTGCGAACCACCTCGGCGATGGTCCGTCCCTTCGCCAACTCCAGCTCCGCTTCGCGGAGCTTGCCCACAACCTGCTCTGCCGTGTGTTTCTTCTTCATGAACCTGCCTCCCTTGTTCTCCCAGATGGGATGTTATTCCAACATCCCATCTGGACTCATTTATGGGGGGCAGGTTAAATGCGGAACGCCGTTTGATCCGAAGTTGCTGTGACCGAAAGGATGACGGCGATGAGTCGTATTACGACTACGTCGTAAATACGAATGGCGAATTACGAAATCATATGAACCGGGGATGGGCGAGGTGGATCAAAACGGGAACGTCATGTACTATCACAGCGATCACCTCGGCACGACGCGACTGGTAACTGATGTCGTCGGAAATGCAATCGATGCGGCAGTGACGACTGCGTTCTCGGCGGCGTTGTAGCTGGAACGTACGAAGGGACCGGAAGAGACAGATCGAAATCCGATTTCCCTGGCGGCGTCAGCCAACCGTCGAAATTCTTCCGGTGAATAGTATTTCACGACCGGGGTATGATCGCTACTCGGCGCCAGATACTGCCCAATCGTCAAGATATCACATCCCGCCAAGTGCAAATCCCGAAACGTGGTGATCAACTCATCCCATGTCTCACCAAGCCCCACCATCAATCCGCTTTTCGTCGGCATGTCGCTTCGTAATCGCCTGACGATCCGAATCACTTCCAGCGAACGATCGTAATTCGCCGAAGGCTGAATCGAGAAGTGCAGCCTTTCGACCGTTTCGACGTTGTGGTTATAAATGTCAGGTCCCGCCTCCACGAGCGTGCGAATGCAGTCCTCACGCGCGTGTAGATCGGCGGGCAAAACTTCAATCGTCGTCTGTGGCGACAATCGACGAACTTCTCGAACGCACAATGCCAGATGGCCGGCGCCTTCATCCTCAAGATCATCGCGGGCCACGGCTGTGATCACCACATGCTGAAGTTTCATTCGCCGAACCGCGTCAGCCAGTCGCTTCGGTTCGTCGGCTTCAAGAGGTTGGGGCTTGGCTGTCGTCACCGCACAAAACCGGCATCGCCGAGTACACACATGCCCCATCACCATAAAAGTCGCCGTCCCACGACTCCAGCATTCGCTCAAATTTGGGCATTTCGCGTCCTGACATACCGTCGCCACACCGCTGTCCGCCACAATCCGACGCGTCTCGGCAAACTGACCGAACGGCAAGGGCCGCTTAAGCCAATGCGGTAGCCGCCGCTTGGGGTCTCCCGCTGTTCCCTGATTCACACGTAAATGCATGTCCCCATCATAGTTTTGTTGAGCATTCGGGGTCAAGTTGGTATACATTCATAATGTGTAGGTGGGAAGAACTTTTCTTTAAGCATCGAACTGAACCACTCCTCTACCCGAACGGTTGTTTTTGATTTATGTCAGCACAATCCGGACATCCACGGCTGATTCTATCCTTCATCGTATGCTTATACGGTTTTTTGGCGATTGTGGCGCAGTCATTGCTGATTCGCGAGGCGATGGTGCTTTTGTACGGGAGTGAATTGGCGTGGGGGATTGTGCTTTTCGCATGGTTGCTGGGAGTGGCGCTGGGTGCGGGATTGGGTGGGGGGCTTGCACGCTTGTTAAAGAATGCAGAAGCCGGGCTTATCGTGGTTTTGATGGGGCTGAGTTTTTCGATGGGAGCGGCGCTATGGGCGTTCCGGTCAGCGCGCGGATGGATGGGCATCCCGACCGGTGAACTGTTGTCGCTTTTTCCGACGATGGGGTTATCGCTGTTTTTGGTGACTCCGATTGGGTTGTTGGTGGGGATGACTTTTCCGCTGATTTCGAAAATTTCATATGAACGATCAGGAGATCAGTGGCGAAGCGGGCATTTGTCTTTGGCACGTATCTACGGATTGGAAGCCGTGGGAAGTCTGGTGGGTGGGGCGGTATTCAGTTTTTGGGCGATTGAACATCTGAATCCGGTTCAGATGACCATTTTGGGCGTCATGGGTACCGCTTTCGGATGTGCGTTGTTCGGCTGGCATTGGGGACGTATGCGATGGGTTTCCGGATTCTTGTCAGTGCTCGTTTTGGCGGGGGGAGTCACGTTCTGCGTGTCGGGCGATTCGCTGAATCGCCGTTTGATATTGAAACGATGGAACGTTCTGGCTCCCGGCTATGAACTTTGCGCGGAACAAGAAACACGTTATCAGAATCTGGCAGTAATCAAAGGGCTGAATCAATATGCTCTTTATTCCAATGGACAGGTAATAACGGATTTCCCGGACCCATGGACTTTTGTTCCGCCGGCGCATTTGTGGATGTGCGAACATCCCGATCCAGGTGTGATTTTGGTGATGGGTGGGGGGGCGGAGGGGTTGCTGACGCCGGTGCTCGAACATCCGGTTCGTGAAGTGGATTACGTTGAACCTGACGATCAGCAAATCAGTTTGATCACACCCTTTCTGACCGAGCAAGATCGCGCGGCATTACACGATCCGCGAGTGAAAGTGCATTACGCGGATGCTCGGTATTTCGTTAAGACGCAATCCAGTCGATACGATCTGGTGATCGCGCGGTTTCCCGAACCGACGTCGGCGCTGCGTGCGCGTTTTTGCACGGATGAGTTTTTTGGAGAACTGCGCCGAGCGATGTCGCCCCGGTCGGTCGTGTGCATGACGGCTTGCGCCACGCCCAACAACCTCACGAGTGAATCTGCCGAGTATCTGGCGACGCTGGTCCGTACTCTGCGTCGGCATTTTCCCTGCGTGATCGTGGGATGGGGTGACCCAGCTCACGTCTATGCCGCTACGCAGGAGGGGTTGCTGACCACCGATTCTGCTGAGTTGATTCGCCGGTATACGGCGCGCGGTATTGAGTCGAAATGGTTCGATCCGATCTGGTTTGACGGGGCGACGGACTGGTTGGCGCCGGACAAAGTGGCGCAGCGATCTGCCGAAATCAATTTGGTCGGCTCGGTGCCCGTGATCACCGATCAGCGGCCCGTGATTTATATGCAACGGTTGTCGCTGTGGGAAAAGATGACCGGTGGAAATTCGAGTCATCTTTTTGAATGGTTGCAGACGCGAAAACTCACCCAGGTGATCGGCGGGGTGGCGGGAGTCGTTGCGCTGGTTTTTGGATAT
>CAIVHJ010000403.1 GCA_903905665.1 uncultured Phycisphaerales bacterium | reverse complement strand
CGATAGACCTCTGATAATATGCTTCTACAGACAGAGGAGAACCCGCAATGCATATAAGATATAGGATGTTCGGAACCGTCATTGTCTTGGTGGCGCTTGTTGTTTGCATACTTGCGGGTTGTTCGACACGATCCTCAACTGGGGGCGGGGTAGCTCGCCCCCAAAAAACCAACAGTCCCCGATCCAACGATGTTGTCGTGCAGGCTGATACCGAGGATGCCGGTGCTGTGCGCCCTGGTAAGGTTCCCATTCATACGGGCAAACTGGGGAGAGTTTTGCTCTTGAAGCCTAAACCTGGCGGATATGCAGATCTGTTCGAGAGGGACTTGGATACGGACTCAACTGAGTTGCTCATTTCCTACAGGTGGTTTCCCAAGACGTTCGTTTGGCCTGTGGAAGCCGTGAAGCCTTCGCCTGACGGCGAATATCTGGCATTGATCGAAAGTGTCAACGTCTTCTCAGGTGGCGGCAGGTGCTGGGTTTGGGAGAGAAAAACGGGCCGTGTATCCAAAGTAAGCGATGACTCACTCGGCAGCGCTGGATTTGATTGGCTGCCAGAGGGAAAACGTTTGCTCGTCCATGACGATGCTGGTGGTCTGTACTTCGATGGTCCCTATGACGGAAGCATAGCATTCTACGATGCTGCCACTCATAAACTGAGCAAGCTCGGCCCTGTCAAGGGACTCGTCCTGGCTGTTCCGGCAAGCAAGAGCAGCAATGTCATTGAAGTACTTTCCATAAAAGGTGACAGGTCATCTGTCTATATGCAACCCAGCGTTGGCGAACGCAAGTTCCTTTTTCAGTGGCCCGGCCTGATCTTCTCAATCATCCAGTCACCCGACAGTTCGCGCTTCGTTTTCTATGATTTCGACAATTATTACGTCACCGACACACGGGGCAGAAATGCCAGGAAGTTCAAGATACCGGCTGTGAATGAGAATCTACTTACGACTTTCAAGTTCAACAACAGTGGAACCAGAGTCGGGGTATTCACGGAGTACTGTGCAGGAGAGCCACACGTGAACAAGACGCAGCAATTGTGGGTTGCTGACGTAAGATCGGGCCACGCGTGGCGAATCGCCAAATGGGAAGAACTTTTCCAAGGCCGTGACTTGGCGATTGCACGTACTCTTGAGGGATGGCTGCCTGACGCCTCATCAATAGTAATCTCGGGTGACCTATACTATGGTATTGAGAAACCCGCCGATACGGAGCACGATTGGTGTAAATTGTGGAGTTATAACACTGATCGCAAGAATACGAAGTCCATACAGCTTTTCGACTCTGGCAAGGGCTGGTATGGAGCAGCATGGTGGTATATAGGTCCGACGCTATGATAAGGGAAATCAAGCATTCCATAATCGCAGCTGCAATCACAAGTCTGGTTATCGCCGTGGCAGCATCTTGCTGCCACGGCGAAACGCCTCGGTCCTGGCGCGTTAAGGTTGCCTATACACATGTTGTGGCTTCGAGCAAAGATGAGCCGGACTACTATCTCAATCGCGATCTGTATATGCAGCAGTTACCCGGGGGAGAGCCTGTGCGGCTTACAGACTGGGCACGCCATCCACTGCTTGACAAGTATGTAGGTGCGCCCCATTGGTCACCGGACGGCAGGTACATCCTATTCATGGGATCACTAAAGGGCCACAAGGTTGCCATGCCGCAAAACGACTGGCCATCATATCCCTGGATTATCGATGTTCGAACAAAGAAGCTGAGGCTTATCGGCCAGACTAAGGACAGATGGTATGTGAACGTGGCGTGGCTTCCTAATCAGCAAGCAATTGTTGCGTGCGTAGTATACGGCAAGAAACCGCAATTCGGTTATCACAGCGAGATTGAGAGCAACATCGTAATGTCGGGGGGAAAAACGCGCCTTGTGGTCATCGACGTGAAGACCGGAAAAGAGAGAATCATCGTGCGGAATTACAACCCCGGGCGGTTTTTTGTTATGCCGAAGGACCGGAAGCTAATTCTCTATGATTGGGATAGTGACAGGCTCACCTTGTTCGACCTAAGCAGGGGCAAGTGGCACACACTGCGGAAATCGGCTCCGCTCGATGCGGCGGCGATATCGCCGGACTCTAAGAGATTTGCCTTCCACAACAAGGGCGTTGTGCGCGTCTACACCTTTCAATCGCGCAAGACTCGGGTGCTTTACAACGCGCGGGATCCTTATTCCGTCGGACGCCGACTAATATGGAGCCCGGACGGTAAGTGGCTGGTACTGTGGCACACATCTGGTGACATCATAAGCATGGACCCTCCGGTAGTCGACACCACTTCTTACATAACATTGATAGATGCGCTTGCTGGAAAGTCGCGCTTGTTGCTTGAGGACTCCAAAGACATTCCTATCGGCTGGACGGGCGATAGCAAGAATATACTTCTGAAGCGCGGGGAAAAAGCGGATGGTGTTTTCCCATACGATGCTAAGACGGTGCTGACAGCATATCCTATATCAACTGCCTCTGCTGAACTGTCTCCCGTGGAAATCGTGGGGCAACAAGACGGCATTGACACT
>CAIVHJ010000402.1 GCA_903905665.1 uncultured Phycisphaerales bacterium | reverse complement strand
GTGCCAAACTGCATATAAGGAAGGCCCTGAAACTGGCTACTGGCGGCGATATACGACGGAAAGCCAATGCTGGTTGGGTCGAATCCATCGGACGGTGAATTATTGGCTAAGTTTCTTGCTCATGATTCTGTGATGGTGATGGTCACCATCATGTTATAAGCAGAGCCGGATGTTCACCGGCTCGACCGTTACGGTGCGAAAGGACTCTGGGCTGTTGACCGCGAGAAGCGATGCTCTTTCCAACGGAGCGATTCCCGAACTGATAGTTTTATTCTTTTTTCGGACATTCCTGCGCGGTCTGTCCAAACAGTGTTTTCACCACCGTGACACATTTGTGCCCAGTGCACAGGAGGTACTTTATGAACAAGCGAAAAGGGTTCACATTGATCGAGTTGCTCGTGGTGATTGCCATCATCGCGCTCTTGATCGCCATTTTGCTCCCGAGCCTCGCGCGCGCTCGAGAATTGAGCAAACGAACCATGTGTGGCCAACACCTCAAATCCGTCGGAACCGCCGCCGAACTCTATGCCTCGGACTACAAAACTTGGCCCATCCCCGCCCAAAAACCAACCTGCGATTACTCATCCGCTACGGTTACCGACTATGTCAGTTGGCGGGTTCCCACGGGAGCTAATGGTTACATGGGAGGTGGTATGCAATCACCTGCAACAGCCGCTAAGTACGCCGCCGCGTTCCTCATCAGAGCCAATTTGTGGTCGAATGCGGCCGTAGATACCACCAATGCCACCCAAGTTGCTGTCTCTCGATCGTTGTGGTTGCTTATTCGGGGCGACCGCGCCGAACCCAAAATTATGATTTGCCCAAGTTCCGACAGCGACCGTCCCGATCCTATGAAGGAAGGTCCTGCAACCACTGATCGAGTCCATGGACCCGACTATTACTATGATTTCGGTGGATGGCGAACGTGTAGTTACGGATATCAGATTCCCTTTGGTTCCCCCGATCAAAATGGTTGTCGTCCAGGTGGGGGAGCCGATCCCCGACTGGCGGTCATGGCCGACAAAAGTCCCTTCTCCAAGCGAGGCGACACTGCAACCAACTCCGATGGAGGGGCCGACAATCTGATCCAGCCTACTCCCGATTCGGCCGTTACCACAACCTATTCACTTTCGGGTCGGACGCTCGGCCTGCTGATCCCCGATAGCAAACCTGCCGACTGGAAACGCGGAAATTCCCCGAATCATGGAGGCGCCGGTAACGGCGAGGGCGAAAACGTCTATCGCATGGACGGCAGCGTCAAATTTGAAAACAAACCCTGCATGGGGATCGACAACGACAATATCTATCTCCGGCAAGAAGCGATCAAGATGCTCGATGGCACCAACGACCTCAACGCCAACGGTACTATAGGGATTAATGGCAGTTGGAGCGACAATCCTTGGCGCGGAAGTCTCGATGTGTTCCCGCCGGGTTATAAATCCTTGCATTTGACCATGGGAACAGCCATCGTTGACTTGAATGGTACCACCGATTCCTACATCTGGCCGTAATCGACTGGGGAGGTGTCGCTTACGCTAACTACAGGTCTCTGATTCGTTTTATTCAAGGCGTCGAACCCAAACTAGGGCCTCGACGCCTTGTTTGTTAATCAGAGCCCCCTGCGCCAGCAGGGGATTGTTTCTCCTCCCCCGCGCCAACGGGGGGCCTTTTTTTATCCTCCCCCACCGGCAGAAGACCTTGCGTATTGATTCGATCCGAGACGCGACCGCCAGAAAGCGTGTTCTTTCCCACGTAAAATCAAGCCTCTTCAGAAACTCAATGAATCCGCTTTGCGAGCAGATATCCGCTTGTCGCATGGACTCGGAGAATGTAAACTGAATTCGCCTTATTGAAATCTTTGAACGAGAATCCCGAATGTAAGGGCATAACATCTTGTGCCCGCATTCAATCAGGTTAAGAACGATCACATAGAGGTGTTCTCTTATAACAAGAAACACCTTGGCTCCAAAGCAGGCTGAATTGCTGGAACATTTCACATGCGGAGGCACAACCATGACGGTCATCGAAATTGAAAAGCAATGCAAAGCGAAAATGGAGAAAGCACTGGAGTATCTTCAAAATGAGCTCAAGGGTGTCCGTACCGGACGCGCTTCTCCCGGGTTGATCGAACATATCAAGGTTGCTGTCGCCAGCTATCAATCCACGATGGATCTCCGCGAACTCGCCGCCATCTCGGCTCCGGAACCCGCCTTGCTGGTCGTCAAACCCTTCGACCCCGGCGTCGTCAAAGACATCGAAAAAGCCATCCTTGCGTCGAACATTGGACTCACCCCCATGACCGAAGGCCATGCCATTCGCCTCCCGATCCCTCCCCTTTCCGGTGAACGTCGAAAACAACTCATCAACGAAATCAAAAAAATGGCTGAAAGCCAGAAAACCGTCGTCCGAAATGCCCGAAGAGACGCCAATCGCGAAGTCGAAACCGAAGAAAAGGCCCATCGAATCAGCGAAGACGATTCCAAACACGCGCAGGACGCCGTTCAGAAACTCATCAAGAATTACGAAACACGCATCGACGAAATCCTCTCCGCCAAACAAAAAGAACTCGAAACCGTCTAACAAACTCTGCCTGATGAACGCACTTTGAATCATACTCAACTGCCGCACCTCGGCTTCTGTGCAAAACGCGAGTTGCTCGAAAAAACATTGCACACCTCCGCAGGAGTGATATACTAGCCTCCCCCTCAGGGAGGGTTAGGGGAGGATCGAAGGTTTCGCTCTTCTTCCTGGAGCGAGAAGCATGAGGTACGGGGTCCTGATTACTCCCATTCGCCTTGACGGACCTCAAGAAATCGAGCAACTACCATGGTTCCCAATATCTTGCGGGTGTTCTTTCTGATTTTTGTCGCGCTGGTCGCTGCTCGTTTCATGAACTCCTCTGTCTGTCCCACGTGGTTTCCGCAGAACTGGGTCATCCCCTTGTTTCTGCTGGTCGGAATCGCCATTCTCGCCTTTGATATCCTCCTGCCGCGAAAATCGCTCGCCTCTCTATCGGGCGTCCTCTTCGGTTTGATCGCCGGTTTGCTCGTCGCGTACGGACTCTCTCTTATTGTGGACCTCATCATCGTCCCTTCAGAGTTTCGCGACGAAAAACAGATCAACGAAATTAAAAACCTGGTCAAACTCGGCGCCGGCGTCATCTGTTGCTATTTTGTCATCAGTTTCATCATTCAGACAAAAGACGATTTCCGGTTCATCATCCCCTACGTCGAATTCACCAAGCAGAAAAAAGGAGGCCGTCCCGTTATTCTCGACACTTCGGTCATCATCGACGGCAGGGTCTCCGACATCGCCGAAACTCGTATCATTGAAAATGAACTGATTGTCCCTCGCTTCGTTCTTCATGAACTCCAGACTGTCGCCGACAGCGCCGATAAACTCAAACGAAACCGGGGCCGGCGAGGACTGGACATGCTCAACCGCATGCAATCCAATAAAAAAATCGACCTCAAAATCGTCGATGTCGAATTCGCCGCCGAAGAACAGGCTGAAGGCGTCGATCAAAAACTCGTCCTCCTCGCCCAGCAGATCAACGGGCGGGTCATGACAAACGACTTCAACCTCAACAAGGTGGCTCAGCTCCGCGGAGTCGAAGTCATCAACATCAACGATCTCGCCAATGCCCTCAAACCTGTCTTTTTACCTGGCGAGAGGCTTCGCGTTAAAATTGTCAAACCCGGTGAGGAACCCGACCAGGGGATCGGATATCTGGAAGATGGTACTATGGTGGTGGCCGGTGGCGGACGACCCCACATCGGCGAAGAATTGGAACTAACCGTCACCAGCGTGCTGCAAACCAGCGCCGGACGGATGGTCTTCGGACGCGCCGAAGACGTCGCACCAGAGCGAAAACGAACCAGCTAGGAGCGTCTCTTGGCAAAATTTGCCGTCATCATTGCCGCCGCCGGAAAAGGCGAACGGTTCAAGAGCAAAGAAAAGAAAATCTTTGCCAAAATCGACAATCGCCCGCTTTTCCTTATCTCTTTGGAGGCGTTCATCAATCGTCCCGATGTTTGTCAGACGAAG
>CAIVHJ010000401.1 GCA_903905665.1 uncultured Phycisphaerales bacterium | reverse complement strand
GGTACATCGCGAATGCCGTCGAGTGAGAACAGGGTCATTATAGCTTGTGCCGGGTCAGGCAAAACGGAGCGATTGGTAAATGAGGCGCTCGCCGGTCGTGATCGCCGGATTGCTATCATCACGTACACGAACAACAACCTGCGAGAGATCAGCAAACGATTCGGAAAACTGAACTCAGGAATACCTAAACACGTGGATGTGGTGACTTGGTTCGCATTTCTACTCCGAGAATGCGTGCGGCCGTATCAGCGGTCGAAGTACGCCGAGAAGCGGATTGAGTCGTTGTGTTTTGTTAATCGGCAATCCGCGCAGTATATCGCAGAGACTGATACAGGACATCACTACTTTGCGAATGGTGAGTTGATCTACTCCGACAAGATTGCGAAGTTCGTAGTCGAGTGCGAGGAGAAATCGTTCAATGCCGTAACCGCACGACTTGGGCAGATTTACACAGATGTGTTCATCGATGAGTTTCAAGACCTAGCCGGTTGGGACTTGGACGTTATTGAGATACTCCTACGATCGGGAATCCGCATTACCCTTGTTGGAGATCCGAGACAACATATTTATCGTACCAATCCTAGCTCGAAAAACAAGCAGTATCTAGGTATCAAAGTCCTTGACCTCGTAAATAACTGGGAGAAAAATGGCCTTTGCCAGAGAGTTCCAATGACTGGTACACGGAGATGCAGCCAGGCGATCTGCGATTTTGCCAATGGGCTATGGCCGAACATGGACGCGATGACGTCCTGTCACAAGGATACAACTGACCATGATGGAGTATTTCTCGTGGCAGAGAATGTGGTAGAGGAATACATCCGACGCTTTAATCCCCAAGTTCTGCGGCACGACAAGAGAGCGAAATCATACGGGCGTCAGGCGTTGAACTTCGGATTAGCGAAGGGACTTGAGTTTGAACGGGTGTTGATTGTTCCGACGTGTCCAACCAAGAAATACATCCAAACCGGAGACGTGAATCACGTAGAAAATTCAAGGGATAAGTTGTACGTCGCTGTTACGCGAGCGAAGCACAGCGTCGCGTTCATATATGATGGATTATTCCGAATACAGGCAACTCAATGGTGCACGTAACTTCACTCGACTCATGAATAATAAAATAGGGACAGCCAACCATTTACTGTTGCCTATTTCACTCAGGCTTGAGCGAATCAATCCTCTATCATAGATCGGTCCAATTCATGCCTTGCCGTTCATGAGATACTTATGGATTGATCCAGCGCTGTTCTTGCCGTCGCCCATGGCGAGGATGACTGTCGCCGCCCCGCGAACAATGTCGCCGCCGGCAAACACACCCGGAATCGACGTCATGTTGTTTTCGTCGATGGTGATGTTTCCCCACTTGTTGAGTTTCAGTTCGGGTGTGCTTTGAGTAAGCAGTGGATTAGCCTTTGTGCCGATGGCTTCAACGAAAATTTGGCACGGAATATCGAACTCGCTTCCAACAATCGGCACCGGGCGGCGGCGGCCCGATGAATCCGGCTCGCCCAGTTCCATTCGCTGACATCGCACCCCGCGCACCCAGCCGTCCTTGTCGCCCAGCACCTCGACGGGATTGACGAGCATCTCAAATACGATGCCTTCCTCCTTGGCGTGCTTGACTTCCTCAACGCGCGCGGGCATTTCAACCCGACTTCGGCGATACACCAGCGTGGCGGGTTCCGCCCCCAGTCTCCGAGCAGTCCGGACCGAATCCATCGCCACATTGCCCCCGCCGACCACTACAACCTGCGTCGCCCGAATGACCGGCGTGTCGGCTTTGGGAAAATCGAACGCCCGCATCAAATTGACGCGTGTGAGATATTCATTTGCGGAATAGACTCCCTTGAGGTTTTCACCGGGGACACCCTGAAAAACCGGAAGACCGGCGCCGTTGGCGATAAACACGGCGTGAAAACCTTCCTTGTCCAGAAGTTCGCGGATCGTGTAAGTCGCCCCGACCACCACGTCGCAAACAACTTCGACGCCCATCTTTTTAAGATTGTCCACTTCCTGATCGACGATTTTTTTGGGCAGGCGAAATTCCGGTATCCCATAAACCAGCACGCCGCCCGGCCGATGCAGCGCTTCCAGGATTGTGACTTGATGACCTTTCTTCGCCAGTTCCCCGGCGCACGTTAAACCCGCCGGCCCCGCACCCACCACGGCGACGCGCTTTCCGGTCGATTTCGGAGGATCGAATTTCTTCTGATAGTGTTCCCTTGCCCAGTCGGCGACGAATCGTTCCAGATAACCGATCGCCAGCGGTTCGCCTTTTCCCGAGCGAATGCACAGAACCTCGCATTGGGTTTCCTGAGGGCAGACGCGACCGGTGATGGCGGGGAGGACATTGGCGTCGTACATGATGTCGGCGGCTTTTATCATATCGCCGCTCGCCACCGCCTCGACAAAACCCGGAATATCGACACCGACCGGACATCCCGCAATGCATTTGGCGTTTTTGCATCGGAGGCATCGTTCGGCTTCGAGTTTGGCCGCCTCAGCCGGGAGACCGTTGTTCACCTCGTCAAAATTGTGAGCTCGCGCGTCCGCATGCTGTTCCGGCATGTGTTGACGGGGGATTTTCATTCGTTCGGCGGGTTTCAAAGGCATAGGTGTTGGTCCTTAATTTAGAATTTCTTACCTCCTCTCCCCTTTGGGGAGAGGGCAGGGTGAGGGGTAGTTGCGGCAAAAACTAACCCTCCCCCAACCCCTCCCTTTCAGGGAGGGGTGTATTGGGATAGACGTTCACTTCGTTGCTCCTGCGAGTTTGCATTGGTGATCTTTGTCTTGTTTCAAACGATCCCACGCTTCTTTTTCATGGGTGCGATAGGCGCTGATTCGGTCGGTTAGTTCCGCGAAATCCACTTGATGGGCGTCGAATTCGGGACCGTCCACGCAGGCGAATTTCGTCTGCCCGTTGATCGTGATTCTGCATCCACCGCACATCCCGGTTCCATCGACCATGATCGGATTCAGCGAGGCGATCGTGTGGATTTTTTTTTCCAGAGTGACTTTGGCGACGTTTTTCATCATCGGGACGGGCCCCGCCGTCAGAACCGCATGGACGGGATTTTTCGCATCGTCGATGAGTTCCTGCAATTTGCCGGTGACGAATC
>CAIVHJ010000400.1 GCA_903905665.1 uncultured Phycisphaerales bacterium | reverse complement strand
TTGAAGGAAGAACAAATGTCGTTCGTTGCCGTGGATGAAATTCGCAAAGTGGATCCGGAAGTGGCGGTTCTCTTCGAACGCGAAGCCGATCGCCAGAGAAACACGATCGAGTTGATCGCGTCGGAGAATCATGTTTCACCGGCGGTGCTGCAGGCGATGGGTTCGATCTTTACGAACAAATACGCCGAAGGATATCCGGGGAAGCGGTACTACGGCGGGTGCGTCAACATGGACGGGGTGGAAAGTTTGGCGATCGAGCGGGCGAAGAAGTTGTTCGGCTGCGATCACGCCAACGTGCAGGCCCACTCCGGAAGTCAGGCGAATACCGCCGTTTATCTCGCCGTCCTCAATCCGGGGGATACGATTTTGTCGCTGGACCTGTCCCACGGAGGCCACCTCAGCCACGGAATGAAAATCAACATCACGGGGCTGTTGTATCACATCGTTCACTACGGGGTCAGTCCCAAGACGTTCCAGTTTGACATGGCGGAAGTCCGACGACTCGCCATCGAGCACAAACCTAAATTGATTTTGACCGGCGCGTCCGCCTATCCGCGAACGATCGATTTCGCCAAGTTCACCGAGATCGCCAAAGAAGTCGGCGCGGTGCACATGGCGGACATTGCGCACATCGCCGGTTTGGTGGCGACGGGATTGCATCCCTCGCCGATTCCGGTGGCGGAATTTGTGACGACGACGACGCACAAGACGTTGCGAGGGCCGCGCGGCGGGATGACGATGTGCAAGGCTGATTTCGCCAAGAAACTGGATTCGCGGATGTTCCCGGGGATTCAGGGCGGGCCGCTGATGCACGTGATCGCCGCGAAGGCGGTGGCGTTCGCCGAGGCGCTCAAACCGGAATTCAAGACGTATCAGCAGCAGATTCTCAAGAACGCGCAGGCGTTGTGCGAGGGGTTGAAGTCGGCGGGGATCCACATCGTTTCGGGCGGAACGGATAATCATCTGATGCTGGTTGATTTGCGGCCGTCGCATCCGAACGTGACCGGCAAAGCCGCCGAGACGTGGCTCGAAGCCGCCAATATCATCACGAACAAGAACATGATCCCGTTTGACGAACGCAAACCGGTTGAAACTTCGGGACTGCGACTGGGAACCCCGGCGATCACCACGAGGGGCATGAAAGAAAAAGAGATGAAATTGATCGCCCAATGGATCAGCGCCGTCCTGACCAACAACGGCGATGCGAACGTCATCGAAAAAACCAGACATGATGTACTGGGATTGTGCAAGCAGTTTCCTCTGCCGTGACTCTCAACAGAGCCGCGACCGTGAGGAAACGGGGCGTGGATTGCGGAATTCGGAATTCGGAATGAAGATATGAAAGCGTGACTCCCGCCGTCAGGTTAGACTGATGGCTTGCCAACAATTAAGGAGTCACGTATGGATGAATATATTGCATTTGACGGTCACAAGCACTACACATTGGAGGAACGCGAGGACGTCGCGTCAGGTCGAGTGGTTCAGCAGCGGATCGAGCATCGACGCGGAGCGATTCGGCGGGCTCTTTCGGATTGCTGTCCGGGGACGACGGTGGCCGTGGAGGCCATTGGGAGTTGGTATCGGCCAGCCGACGGGTCGGTTGGATTGTCGATGAGATCGAGCAGGCGGGCTTGGTGCCGGCGCTGGTTCATCCGCGTAAGAACGTGCATGAAAACTCTTATACGAGGCACGGTTTGAGCCGACGGACCATCAAATGAATCATGGACTCGCTACTTTGGGTGAGCGTCTCGTAATCTTTGCTCAAGCGGCGATACCTTCCGAACCACGCGAAGGTGCGTTCGACGATCCGGCGTTTGGGCAACACGACAAATCCCGACAGATCGTCGTTGCGTTTGACGATCTCCAGAATCCATCCACCCAGTCGGCGGGTCCACTCGATCAGTTGACCGACATAGCCCCCGTCGGTCCAGATCAAACGCAAGCGTGGAAACAGACCACGAAGTTTTCGCAACACGAACTTGGCACCGTCGCGGTCCTGGATATTGGCAGCGTGCACCACCACCGCCAGCACCAAGCCCAGCGTATCTATGACAATATGACGTTTGCGTCCCTTGATCTTTTGCCGGCGGCGAAGACACTGGTTACGAAATCGCCCCCGAAGATAGTTACTCTGGCGATCAGGATTTCGTCCTTGACCGCGCCGTCGATCTTCTCACGACCCCATAACCCGCGCAGGATGGCGGATGATAGACCGGCTGTACTCAACTCAGAAGCTCGGCAGGGTGGGTACTCCCACCCTGAGAAACTTCTCGCTACCGGCTGTCGGCTACCAGCTGTTACTCAGGCGCCGACCTGCAATCGAAACGACTGATCTTGAATTCATCCCCGAAGAGAACCCACGACGATCGTGCACGTCTGGTCCCCGAAGGGGACCAACATGATTAGCCGTGGGTGCCAACCCACGGAGACGAATCCCACCCACATATCCCAACCCCAACGGGGTTGAATATTCTGCGCTACGCTTGCCAACATAGGTTTGGTTTTCTCGTGATGGCGCGTGACAGACTGGTGTCACTCAATTCGGTACTTCGGCTGTTTTAACAGCGGACATCGCATCGAAGACCATTTCGTTGATATCACCGAAATGATTGAAATAGGCAAAGGAGGGCATCGGCTCGTATTATTCCGTATATATGTCCCGTTATGCGTGTTATCTGATAGTACAGAATGCCGACCAATCATTGAAAATCGCCGTTGTGGGATATTTGTGGTGTGCGAGCACCCCAAAAGATTTTGAATGTCCCAATTCGATAATTTTTTTTGGGGGGGGACCGATAGGTTATGTGTAGTATATATACTACACATAACCTATCAATTATCTGTAAATCACCGATTCCCAACATGCTTAATAACAATAGGTTACAAATTACCTCTCAAAATAAACTCATCATTGGCTGGCAAGAGTAGCAGAGTTTGTATATACTATGTAGTATATATACTACATAGTATGGATGGAGGTGATGGTGATGATAGATTTAGACACGTCAAAAGCTGGAACAAGAATCAAGATAGCCAAACGCGACATCGTCTCTCTGTTTGAGCGCCACACTAAACGAATATTCACGAGATCGGAAATAGGAAAAATCCTCGCAGAGCATCGTGAGTTTTGGAGATTGCGACAAGATGAAACAATCGGATCATTTATCGAGTTTCTCTTAAAAGAAACCAATCTCGAAAGACATGATTTTGATTTTCCCTTTCGACCTGAAACCCGTTATTCATGGGGGAAGGTCCCCTTGTATGAACTCCTGCAATCGACACAACCTAATTCCTATTTTAGCCATTATACCGCCATTTACTTCCATGAGTTGACGGAGCAAATTCCGAAAACAATTTATTTGAATAAAGAACAAAAAAAGGGATCTGTTCTGTCCGGATCGCTTAGACAGGAGGCCATAGATCGAGCTTTCAAGAGCAAACAGAGAGCATCTACAAACACAATCAAATATAATACATTCAATATATGCATATTAAACGGAAAAAACACTGGACAACTTGGCATCATTGAGATTGACGGTCCAGATGGTGCTAAAGTAAAAGTCACAGACCTTGAGAGAACGTTGATTGACTCTGCTGTCAGGCCAAATTATTCAGGGGGCGTTTTTGAAGTATTGAAGGCATACCAGAATGCCCAGAAGAAGGTCTCAATAAATCGCCTTTCTGCTTATCTAAAGAAGTTATCATACATCTACCCATACCACCAAGCGATCGGATTCTATTTGGAACGAACCGGAGTATATAAGAGTAGCCAGATTGAACTATTTCGGGAACGACAATTTGAGTACGATTTCTACCTAGCCAATGCAATGGCAGAAGTGGATTACGATAAGAACTGGCGATTATATTTCCCAAAGGGCTTTTAAGATATCTGTATTGCTAT
>CAIVHJ010000399.1 GCA_903905665.1 uncultured Phycisphaerales bacterium | reverse complement strand
GCAGGGGGTTAACCTGATGAAGGCGTAGGGTCACGGCGTGTCGTTCCCGAACCGCGCCCAAGGTTGTAGGGGCACGGCATGCCGTGCCCGAACAGTCCTTCTTTTGAGGCGCTCGTCAGGTTGGGAAAACGTGAATCGCCGACTCGATCCGTGTTTTTCCGGCGAAATTGGTCTGCACGGTGCAGACCGATCAAGGACACTTTTTAACACAATAGGAGAGGTGGAGCATGAAAATCAAAACTGTATTCAGTGTGATGGTGGTCTGTGCCTGCTGCGGATTGGCATTTGCCAAACCGCTACCGGTTTCAACCCCCATCGTGACGGCACAATCGGTGGCGGATTCATCCGAACCGCAACCGTTAGAGAGCGGTGACTTGACATCAGAGACGCGACCGTCAGGGAGCGTGTTACCTGAACCGATCGTCGATCTCCTGCCCGACTCGGTACAGAAAAAACCGCTACTGGCACAGGAGGTACTAGAGGCGGTGCCGACGCAGGAAACGCCCACCTATGGTTGGACCGTGACTTACGGCGATGTCGATTACGATCAAGGCAATGATTTGACTGCGGATGCGGCGGAAAACATCTACATGACTGGGCAGTTCATCGGCAAAATCGAAGTAGAACCCGGGCGGTATCTGGAATCCGTGAGTCCCAATAAATGGGATGTAATGGTGGTTCGTCTTTCGCGTGACGGAAAATATCGTGATGCCTTTCGCTTGGGCGGAATCGGTGCGGAGGAGGGTCGAGCGATCACCCTGACGCCGGACGGCGATTTGTTGATTGCCGGTAGTGTAACCGGTCCCAACTTTGAACCTGGATACGAAGTGGATTTCGATCCCACCGAAGGTGTGGATTTACACTATACGGCGGGAATGACCGACATTTTCATAACCAAAATCAGCCCCGACGGCAAAACTTACTATTGGACCCGCATGATTGGTGGGCCAGAGTTCGAAAGTCCGACAGACATGGTCACTGACGCAGATGGAAATATTTATCTGACTGGCTATTTCATGGACGCAGTGGATTTTGATCCCGGTCCGGGCGCGGATGTTCATTATGCAGACAACGTATATGGGAATGTGTTCATCACGAAACTGGAAGCAGATGGTTCTTATGGTTGGACCCGGAGCTTCGGCGGTGCGCACTCCGATTACGGACAAGCGATTGCCGTGGAGAACGACGGCTCCATTTGGGTCACTGGCTATGTCATGGGCGACATGGATGGCGGTCACGTGTTCGTGCCCGGCTGGGGCCAGATTGACACCTATGGCGGAGAAGACATTTTTATTGCTCACCTGGATAAGAATGGAAATTATTTGAATTTTTACTGTCTGGGAGGGCCTTATCATGATGAGGGCAGAGCTGTGCAGGTGGATCAACAGGGCCATGCTTACATTGGCGGATACTTTCACAGCACGATCGATTTAGACCCGACGAAAGGGGAAGATTTCGTGACGTCTGCTGGCAGTTTCGATGGCTTTATCATTAAGCTCGGCAAGAACGGAGAGTACTTGGGAAAATACACTTTCGGCGGACCTTACGAAGATTGGGTACGCAGTATAGATATTGACCCAGCAGGAAGCGTTATTGCCGCGGGTGCTTTTTCAGGAACCGTTGATTTCGATAATGGTCCTGATCAAGATCTGCGTTCTTCTTCAAATGGAAGTCTGGATATCTGTGTCATAAAATTGGAGAGCGACCTGTCCTATGGCTATGCAGCCACTGTGGGTGGTATTAACTGGGATGAGCCGCAATCGGTAGTTGTCGATTGGTTGGGAAATCCCGTTTATACCGGCGGCTTCATCGACCCCATTGATTTTGATTTTACGGAGGAAGGCGTTGACGTTCGCAAGTCGGCCGGTTGGGTCGATGCCTTTGTGAGCAAGATAGTGTTCGTTGAACCGACGACCACGTGCATAGGCGATATGAACTGCGACGGCTCGATCACGTATGCCGATGTCGATCTGTTCGTCGCATCGCTTTCGGGTGAAGCGGCATGGCCCTATACCAACTGCGCATGGCTTAATGCCGACACCAACGGCGACGGGGAGGTAACCTTTGCCGACATTGATCCGTTCGTCGCGTTGCTCGGCACCGAATGCCCGTGACGGGCGAACGGAATTGAACTGCCAGAGCGCAGAGAAGAAAGAGAACTCTGCAGGGGTACGGCACGCCGTGCCCGAAATCAAGGGACACGAGTCCTTCTTCCTGACTCGTGTTCTTTTTTTGATAACGACTCTTGCCCCCCTTCTGCAGATTTCAGCAATCAACATTCCGAAATCCGAATTCCGCATTATCGCTGTGGACTCCTGTCCCATTCTTTTGCGCAAATGCCATCGACAGGGAATTGGTCTGGTGACCGCTCCCTTATGGTCGCGGCTCGGAGATTTATGGGATGGCTTCTAATTGTTCGCCACGTTCGCGGCGGGGTTGTCGTGTTTGTCGCTGAGGCGGACTTTGGGCATGATTTCGATGCCCTGATCCTGCAACAGGCGGACGCGCGCGACCAGCAATGCGGTTTCGAGCTGGTAATCAATTTTCGGAAACTCGACCAGATCCTCCCTGGATTTCACGTCACGATGGTCG
>CAIVHJ010000398.1 GCA_903905665.1 uncultured Phycisphaerales bacterium | reverse complement strand
GTCGGACTTGAGACCCAGGCTGTGATATCCTCCCGCCGCGATGGCGATGAAGTTGCTATTGGGCACCGGCACGTTGCATTGGCCGTATGCGTTGGATCCCCATGCCACGATCGAGCCATCGGCCTTCAGACCTAGGCAGTGCCTCACTCCCGCCGCCACAGCAATAAACCCGCTGTTGGGCGCTGGGACGTCGCATTGACCGTACCCGTTATATCCCCATACCACGATCGAGCCGTCGGACTTCAAACCCAGGCTCTGGTAGCAGCCAGCCGCGACGGCGACGAAACCGTTGTTGGGTGCCGGAACGTTGCATTGGCCGTATCCGTTGTATCCCCACGCTACGATCGAGCCGTCGGACTTCAAACCCAAACTGTGATAGTAGCCCCCTGCCGCGGCAGCAAAGCCGCTGTTGGGCGCTGGCACATTGCATTGCCCGTATTGGTTATCTCCCCATGTCATGATCGAGCTGTCGGACCTCAGACCCAAGCTGTGTCCGAAGCCCCCCGCGACGGCGACGAAGCCACTGTTTGGCGCTGGCACATTGCATTGCCCGTATTGGTTGTCTCCCCACGCCATGATTGACCCATTGACTTTCAGGCCTAGGGTGTGGTAGTAACCCCCCGCCGCGATGCCTTTGAACCCACTATTGGGCACCGAGATGTTGCATTGGCCATAGCTGTTATCTCCCCACGCTACGATCGAACCATTGGCTTTCAGACCTAGGCTGTGGTACCTGCCCGCGGCGATGCTTGTAAAATCGGCATTGGGTGTCGAGACATTGCATTGGCTGTATTGGTTGTCTCCCCATGCCTCGATCGAACCGTCGGACTTCAGACTCAAACTATGGTTGTAGCCCGCCGCGATCCGAACGAATCCGGTATTGGATACAGGGACATTGCATTGCCCGTAACTGTTGTCCCCCCATGCGACGATCGAGCTGTCGGCTTTGAGACCCAGGCTATGGCCCCCGCCCGCCGTGACGGCGACGAAGTCACTGTTGGGTGATGGGACGTTACATTTTCCGTCCTGGTTGCTTCCCCAGGCTACGATTGAGCCATCAGCCTTCAGACCCAAGCTGTGCATGTACCCAGCTGCGATGGCGATGAAGTCGGCATTAGGCGCAGGAACATCGCATTGGCCGTACTGGTTGTATCCCCAGGCCACGATCGATCCGTCGGCCTTCAGACCCCAAGCTGTGATATCCTCCCGCCGCGATGGCGATGAAGTTGCTATTGGGCACCGGCACGTTGCATTGGCCGTATGCGTTGGATCCCCATGCCACGATCGAGCCATCGGCCTTAAGGCCCAGGCTATGGTAGTAGCCCGCGGCGATGGAGACGACCCGGGTCAGGTCCGACTGGGACACCACGACGTACTCGCCCCAGCCCACGATGGCACCCTTGTTCTGCGCGAGCGACGGTGCGGCGGTCAAGTCAGTTACTTCCGACTGGGACATATCGACAGGAACGCCCAAGCCTACGATGTCCTCCTTGTCCTGCGGGATCAACGGCGCGGCGGTTAGATCGGTCACCTCCGACTGAGGCGCAACGACTGGAACTCCCAAGCCCGCGTTCCCGCCTTCGTCCTGCGCGCTTAATGGCACAGTAACCAGACAGCCAAGGATCACAGCGGCACAAAAAAGCATTGAAATACGACACACTTGTTTCATCGCATCACTCCTGTCATGTCTTCCACAGACGACTGAATCTGCCTCGCGGCGCATGCCGCAATTGAATCCCAAATAACCGAACTGCCCGATCGACCTATTGACTTGATGCGCTTGATGTTAGCAACTATCCAAATCCAATGCAAGAAGAATTTTGCAGGAGTAGAGTTTATAAGGTGTGCTTGCACACCAAGATATTCTAACAAAGGCGATTTCAATAATTGGTGGGCGGTGCCCACCCTACCCGTCAAAGAAGGCAGATCAAGAACCCGCCCTACCGAACGGACCCTCCCCTAACCCCTCCCTAAAAGGGAGGGGTGTTATTGGGATAGTTTTGTAGGGTATGCTTGCACACCATGATAATCCAATATCAGAAATCTCAATAGTTGGTGGGCGAGCCCACCCTACCGAACTTGTGATCCCCCGGCAATGGAGCAGATTCGACAGTTCGATGCCCCACCGCAATCGGCGCATATCTCATCGTTCATCATTCCGCATTCATAGTTACCGTTGATGCTCCTCGATCAGATCGAGCAGCAGTTTTGCGGTGGTTTCGGAAGCGATCGTGTTCAGGAACGGCTTGACAACGTTCGCCAGTTCCGCTGACTGGGCCCGGCGACGTTGCGGGTTTTTGAGCAGTTGCCACGCGGATTCGATGACTCTGCTCGTCGTGTCATAGTGCGCCACATACTCCGGCACCACCTGTCTGCCGCCCAGGATATTCGGCAGCGAAATAAACGGCGTGTTCACCACCCACCACCCGAATGAGTAATACTCCAGCGGTGAGATTCGATACATGACGACCATCGGCGTGTGGTAATAAGCCGCCTCCAGCGTGATCGTGCCCGACACCACCAGTGCCAAATCCGATGCCGTCAACAACTCTCCATTGCGGTTCTCATACAATTCCACCGGCGAATCCAGTTCCTGAACCAGTTCGTAGATCAGCGGTTGAACCCGCTGGTTGGACACCGAAATCGCCACGCGTAAATCGGGAAACTCCTTCCGCAACACCGATATCACATTCAATTGATCCGGCAGGTTTCGCTCCACGACATGCCGCCGAGAACCAGGAAAAACCGACAGCAGAAGCCCCTTCAACCCCCGAAGACGACTCACAAAATCCTGATCCACCGTTCTCGATCTGAGCGCCTCAAACAATGGATGCCCCACGTAGCAAGCATCCACACCATAAGAACGAAAAAAAGCCTCCTCAAACGGAAGGATGCACGCCACTTTTGTCACTCGATTTTGAACCCATCCGATCCTGCTGTTCGTAAGCCACGCCCAAATCTGGGGTGCGATATAATACAAAACCGGAATTCCGCGAGCATTCGCAAATGGGGCGATACGACCATGAATGAACGGCGAGTCTATCAGCACGGCAGCATCTAATTTATTGTCATTAAAACATTTACGCGATTTTTGCCTCATCTGAAACCCGTGATGCAGGTGTGTGGCCCCAGCGGCGAGCATGGAAGCGTGCATTGTCATGTCAAAAATGCATTCACAGCCTTCGGATTGCATTCTTGGACCCGCCACGCCGACAAATTGACTTGACGGGCACAGAGATCGGACCGCCCGAATCAAAGTGCTCGCATGGAGATCGGCACTGGGTTCGGCTGCACTGATAAAGATGCGGGGGCTTGTCATCGACGTAATTGCGGTCCCGTCAGCAAATTAGGGTTTATTTTTCCTGTGTTTTCTAGTACAATGCCGCCATATTCTTGAACGCTTCATGCGGCGATTGAGAGTTTAGAGGCAGATCGAGGTTCTGTCGAGAGTGATTTTTATCGCTCTTGATCGAGTATCGTTCGGTCCGTAGCCTACTATTTTTCAATTTTTCGTCGGAATGACTGATCGGGACCGTCTCGGATGTGTGGTCCGGGTGACGGGTACTGAGCGGGGAATTCTCGTGAGTCGGCCGACGGGTAGTGCCCATTTCGGGCGAAAGGCAGGTTGTCGTTTTGGCGTCTGATTTAGTGCAGCAACTCATTGATTCAGGGATTCACTTCGGTCACAAAGCCAGTCGATGGAATCCCAAGATGAAACCGTTCATTCTGGGAAAGCGAAACACCGTACACCTGATTGATCTCAAGGAAACCATCCGGGGATTGATCCGAGCCAAGAAATTTCTTTCCCATATCGTCTCGCAGGGACAGGACGTACTGTTTGTGGGGACCAAACGGCAGGCCCGGCTCATCATACAGACTCATTCCGAACGGGTGATGATGCCGTTCGTCATCGAGCGCTGGCTGGGTGGCACGCTGACCAACTTCCGCACGATTCGTTCCCGGCTCGGTCGTCTGGAATACCTCGAACTCGAGGATTCGAGCGGTCGTTTGGCGCAGGAAAGCAAAAAGACCATTTCGCGTTTGACTCGTGAGAGAAAGAAAATTCTCAGAAACCTGCACGGTATTCGGAAAATGAGCAAACTTCCCGGAGTCGTCGTGGTGATCGACGTTACGGTGGAAACGAATGCCATTCTGGAAGCCCAGCGGCTGGGAATACCGACCATCGCGCTCATCGACACCGATGCCGATCCGGAGCTCATCGATATTCCGATCCCCGGAAACGACGACTCCATCCGCGCCATTGAAATCGTTATGACTCATTTGGCGGATGCCGTCGAGATGGGCAAGCGAGGTCGTTCCACTGCAGAGGAGCAACCGGCAGCCGAAACGACGGGCGGATCGCAACAACCGAAGCGACGAACTCGGCGTCCGACGATTACGCAACTGGCGGATGCCGGTGTGCCTCAATATGCCGAAACCGCCGATTCCAGCCCCCCGACGGGTGCAGCCCCGGTGGCTGTTCTGGCGGAACCGGCTGTCGGCGCCAAAGCCACGTCTGGGCCTCAGGGATGAGCGGAAGATCGCGTTCTAACTGAAAGTTTCTGAGACAGCACCACGACCGCGTGGTGCTGTTCATATACGACAATAGAGAGGACAACCGTTATGGCGATTTCAGCAACACAAGTCAAAACGCTTCGGGACAAAACGGGCGTGAGTATGGGGGATTGCAAACAAGCATTGGTGGACGCCAATGGTGACGAAAAACAGGCGATTGAGATTTTGCAGAAGAGGTACGCCGGGAAACTGGGAATTCGCGCGGACAAAGAAGCCGCCAACGGCCGAATCGGGGCCTATACCGACGGAACGGTGGGGGCGCTGATCGAGCTTCGATGCGAGACGGATTTTGTGGCGGGCAACGCGGATTTCAAGGCGGCGGCTGACGAGATTGCGCAGATTGCAGCCCAAAGCGGCTTGACCGATACCGAATCGCTCATGAACGCCAAAGGCCCCGACGGCAAGACCGTTAAGGAAATCCTCACGACGGCCTATGGTAAGTTGCAGGAAAACATGGTGCTCAAGCGAGCGGTTTTGTTGCAAAAGGCAGCCGCGCATTACGTTCACCACAACGGCAAGATCGGCACGCTTGTGGCGGCGGACAAAACCGGCGTGGAAACGGCGCGGCATATTTGCATGCACGTGGCGGCCCAGCCGGTCCTGCTCGGCCTCAAACGAGAGCACGTCAATCCCGAAGAAGTCCAAAAGGCGCGCGACCTGATGGCCGACGAAGTTAAAAACAAACCTCCTCAGATTCAGGAAAAAATCGTTTCGGGTAAAATGGACAAGTGGTTCGGCGAACGGGTTCTGCTCGAACAACCCTTCGCCATGGACGACAAGAAAACCGTCGCCCAGGTGGCTACCGAATCGGGAATTGCCGTCCTCGGTTACCTAAAAATGGAACTCGGCGGGAAATAGACGGGGTTTACACAGATGGGATCACCGAAATCAAAGTATTCGCGGATACTGGTCAAGATCAGCGGGGAAGGATTGTGTCGCCCCGGGGGTTTCGGCATTGACGGTGAGCAACTCAAGCGGATCGGTCGGGAGATCAAACCCGTTCACGACACCGGAGTGCAAATCGCGCTCGTCGTTGGCGGCGGAAACTTCATTCGCGGGGACGACCTGATCAAGACGACCCCGATCCATGGCGCCACCGCTCACTACATGGGCATGCTCGGAACGGTCATCAACGCGCTGGCCGTTCAGGAAACCATGGAGCGAATGGGAATTCCTACGCGGGTTCAGAGCGCCGTTCACGTCGATCGGGTCTGCGAAAAATTTATCCGCCGCCGCGCGATTCGGCATCTTGAAAAAGGACGCGTCGTGATTCTGGCCGGCGGAACGGGAAATCCGTTCGTCACCACCGATTCGTGCGCCGCGCTGCGGGGCATCGAACTGGACGTCGATATCGTCATGAAGGCAACCAAGGTGGACGGCGTGTATTCTGATGATCCCCGAAAAAACTCCAAAGCCAAACTTTATACCCGCCTCAGTTACAACCAGGTCATCGACCAGCGATTGAAAGTCATGGACGTCAGCGCCATCGATCTGTGCCAGCAAAAAAATCTTCCCATCCTCGTGTTCAATCTGATGAAACCGGGGAATATGCTGCGGGTGGTCCAGGGCAAAAAAATCGGCACGCTCATCAGCGGGTGAGTGAGAATCCATCAGCCGCAGAGATCGCCGAGAACGCAAAGAGAAATGAAGAATTAAGAATGGAGAATGGGGAAAAAGACATACTCTCGCTGAGTTCATAGTTTCTCCTGGTTTTCCGTCTTGAATTTTCTCTGCGGATTCTGAGTGCTCAGCGGTTTTCCTGAGGGTCTTATGGGGATGGCGGTTGTAGCGGATTTGCGAAGCGATACCGTGACCAGGCCCACGCCGGCGATGCGACAGGCCATTGCACAGGCTGAGGTGGGCGACGACGTGCTGGGGGACGATCCCGCCGTTATTTCCCTCCAGGAAAAAGTCGCCGCTTTGCTGGGCAAGGAGGCGGCTCTTTTTGTTCCCAGTGGAACGATGGCGAATCAAATTGCCATTCGCGTTCATACCTCCCACGGCGACGAAGTCATCTGCCACAAGGACAGCCATGCGTTTTATTATGAATCAGGCGCACCGGCCGCACTATCCGGTGTGAGTTCTCGGTTTCTCGACGGAGCACGTGGGCAATTCACCGGAGCTGATGTTCAGTCGCTTATACGTCCTCTCAATCCGCATTTTGCGCGAACCCGACTGGTCATCGTGGAGAACACACACAACCGCGGCGGGGGATCGGTTTGGCCGGTTGAAAAAATTGCGGATGTGGCCCGTGTGGCGCGAGGCGCCGGTTTGGCGCTTCATCTGGACGGCGCGCGATTGATGAACGCCTGCGTCGCCTCCAACCTCAAGCCGACGGATTACACGCGGTATTTTGATACCGTGAGCCTCTGCTTTTCAAAAGGACTCGGCGCGCCGATCGGCTCGGCGCTGGCCGGCTCAAAGGAGTTGATGGCCCAGGCCCACCGGTTTCGCAAAATGTTCGGCGGTGGAATGCGGCAGGCGGGAATCTTGGCGGCGGCGGCAATTTACGCACTGGACCATCACGTCGAACGACTGGCGGAGGACCACGCCAATGCCAAGCGCTTGGCGAATGCGTTGGCGGAATTGCCGCACGTGACGATTGATCCAGCCGCCGTTGAAACGAACATTCTCTTCATGGACATCGACCCTGCCTGGGGAACCGCACCCCAACTCGTGCAGAAATTGAAGGAACAGGGCATCCTGATCCTTGCGGAGAGCGCACACCGCGTCCGCGCCGTTACTCATCTGGACGTCTCAACTTCCCAGATCGACCGCGCCATCACCATCATCCGAAAACTCATTCAACGGTAAAACGCCCACGATTCCACGGGAACCCCATGATTCTCAAGATTTCTCGTCATTGATTTAACTCACAGCCTTTCGCAATTGTAGTCGGACGTGATAGAGGACCAATTTTGCCCCTACCCAGCGTCGGACT